>JBGCFH010000439.1:0-1853 GCA_045106825.1 Saprospiraceae bacterium
CGCAGGATACTGAACAGTTACGGAATATCTATCAAAACTCAATATTTCAAATTATTTATCAATACAAATTTATTGGTTTGAATTATCCTGTTCAATCCTGTAAATCCTGTCAAAAAATATTAATTATGGTCAACATAGAAACTTTCATACAGAAAAAAGTCGAAGCCGACACTTCTTACAACTTCCAAAAATTGTACGCACCTTTTTGGTTCATCGTCTATTATATCATCGGTTATCCGTTGCGAATCTTAGGTTGGTTTGCGGATGGATTTGTGATTTACGGGTAAGTGTACGCGGCTCGGGAATGCACCCGGCAAAGTCGTGTTGTGGCGTTTATTGGTGCAATTATGATTAAAAGTATGTTGGGCGAGTCGGCAACAATTACCGCTAAAAACTTATTTCGAGGTTTATTTTATCGCAGTTTAGCGTATGGAATGATGCTTTTGGTGACGTTGACATTTACTGGCGGTTCGTTGTATTCTACGATATTTTTGAGTAAAAAAGGAAGTGTTCACGCTATCAAAAGCTTCTCTCCTATCCTTCGCACACAATCATTAGAAAAAGATAAAACGTACAATGACAAATTGATAAAATCAAAAGAAGCCAAAAATGAAGCAGAGATTCAAAGTATCAAAAGCGAATCAAAAACTGCACAAAATGACATCAAAACGCAAATTTCAAAAGTGGAAAAAATGATTGCCCAAAAGCAAAAAATTGTCAATGGTTATACCAATAAAGTTGATGCACCTTGGGAACATCGAGAAGCGATTATCAATGGACAACGACAATTAATTACCTTAAATACGAATTTGTCTAATCTTATCGAACAGGAAAAAACGGATTTAGCAGACGCTCGTAAACGACATGGAAAAACCATCGTTTTGGCCGAACAATCAAAAATTAATGATGTCAATTCAACGATTGCTGAAAACAGCCGTAAACAAGAAAAATTAGCCTTATTTGGATTAATCGCAATGGGTGCGAATGTTGGAATCAATATTTTATCATTTTTGATAATGTGGGGTTTTGAGCTGTATTTGAAATTCGCTCAAGGTGGCGGAACTATCGAAAAATCAAAACGAAAAAAGCCAAAACCGAAAACCGAAAATCAAGATAAAGACGAAACTGAAGAAGCACCTAATAATGAATCAGAAATCAAAAAAACGGAAACTTTTGAGGATCAAAGGTTTCAATCTGATATTGAAAAAACAGTTTCAAAAGATAATGCTGAAACTGAAACCGAAATAGATTCAAAAACCGCATTAATCCTACAATTAGAACATCAATTTTTTCCTTATGAAAAACACGTTAGAAATGCTCGACAATCGTTTAGACGAGGATTTGAGAAAAACCGTAAATCGAAAACGATTCAAAATAGAATGGCAACTGCACAACAGCATATTAACATATTGTTATTTGAAGGTTTCAATGTTTGGGTAGATTCTAAAACACCGTCACTATTACGATTTGATAAATTAAAAAATCCAAAGTTGAAAGCGAAAAGTTGGGAAGCTATTGTTGAAATGAAAAATGGTTTTCCAAGTTTGGGAAAATTTGAAATAGAAACGGGTTTTAAGGATAATTTAGGCGAAGTTGGATAATGTTTACAACGAAAGAGGTCATTGTTTACAAGTGTTTACATTTGTAAACAATGACCTTTTTTTTATTATGACTTCAAATTTAGCGAAATAACGAAATCGCTATTTCGCTAAATAACGATTTCGTTATTACTTTTTAACTGGTTTACCCAATAATCATTTACATCATTAAAATTATTATAGAAACTTTGGACTTTTATAATTGATGAATTGTGGTAAAGTTCAAGAAGTGTCGTTTTTGCTATATTTCCTGCC
>JBGCFH010000044.1:0-5930 GCA_045106825.1 Saprospiraceae bacterium
TATGATAATATTCTACGTTTAATCGGGTTAAAAACCAGATTCTTTAGATATAGAAGTGTAAAGAGACACTCGAATTTTTCTTGATAGTGTAACATCTATAAAATCGGGTTTTTAACCCGATTAAACGCACGATGCTAAACAATTACGTTTAGAAAACATTTTTGAATCAAAAACAGTAGCCTTTCCATTCTTACTAATAACTAATGAACCATCATAAAACGCTAAATACAATTCAAAATCACAACTCTTTGATTATCAATACAAAAACAAAAAAGTGTAAACTTTTATATTATAAATCCTTTATTATGATTTTTTTGATGATGAATTTCTGTACTTTTAAACACATTTGGTTTTATATTTGAATTTTAAAGATACTTTAGTTTTGAAGATTGTTCTAATTATAAAAAAATGTAAAAAGTTACTAACCTCATTTTGGGACTTATAGAATAATGATGTGAATAACTATTTTAATAAATAGAGTATTTCAAAAACCTAAAATAGGTTATTAAATATTGAACCTTTTAAAGATTTAGTAGAAAAATATCAATATTCAGTGATATTTTAGTAAAAAATACAACATATTAATTTTTTTATTTTTAAAAAACTAATATATAGTTATTCACAATTTTATTCACATTGTGGAAAACTTTGTGGATTCCTGAAGAGTTTTCCACAATTTTATTCACATTTCCACACTTAATTAACATGTATTCCACAATAGACACAAAAAAGTGTATTCGACTTTCTTTAAAATTAACAGTATTTTTGTTAAAGATTAAAATCAAAAAGAATTAAGATGTTGTTAGTTCGATTTAGTGTGGTTTATTTTTCTAACACATAACTTGCAACTCACAACTCGCAATATATCACAATGGCAGAAAATAATAGAAATGATAATTCGCTGAAACGAACAGCGAATTTGAGGGGAAAGAATAAAAAAAATGGTGATTTATCAAGCTATGTTTTCGGAAAAGTACAACCGCAAGCGTTGCCTTTGGAAGAAGCCGTTTTGGGTGCTTTGATGCTGGATAAAGATGCCTTAACTGTCGTTATTGACCTTTTACGCCCAGAAAGCTTTTATGTTGAAGCTCATCAAATTATCTTCAAATGTATCATGAAGTTGTTTGAAAAAATGCAACCTGTTGATTTATTGACGGTTACAGAAGAGGTCAAAAAAGAAGGTGCTTTAGAAAAAATCGGTGGTGCATACTATTTAGTAGAATTAACAAATCGTGTTGCTTCAGCAGCGAATATTGAATTTCACGCCAGAATTATTGCTCAAAAACATATTCAACGAGAGTTGATTAGAATTTCTACCGGCATCATTCACGATGCTTATGAAGATACAACTGATGTTTTTGATTTATTAGATAAAGCTGAACAAGGTCTTTTTGAAATCACGGAACAAAACCTAAGTCGAGGTTCTGAAAACATGAGTACGCTCGTTAGTCGTGCCGTAAAAATGTTGGAAGAAATGGCGGGAAAGGAAGCTGGTTTGACTGGTGTTCCGTCTGGTTTTACGAATTTGGATAGAGTAACTTCTGGTTGGCAACCTTCGGATTTGATTATTGTAGCGGCTCGTCCAGGTATGGGTAAATGTCTTGGAAAAGGTACAAAAATCGTGATGTATGATGGTTCGTTGAAAAAAGTCGAAAACGTAAAAGTTGGTGATTTATTAATGGGCGATGATTCGACTCCTCGAAAAGTGTTGTCATTGGCAAGAGGTCAAGAGCAAATGTATTGGATTCGTCAAAATAAAGGCATTGATTATCGTGTCAACGAAAGTCATATTTTGTCATTGAAGAAAAGTCGACAAGAAGGAAAAGGCAATCGTGGCGATATTTTGAATATTTCTGTTAAAGATTATTTATCAAAATCTGATAAATTCAAAACGAATTATAAAGGTTATCGAGTTGGAGTTGAATTTGATGAAAAAGCAGTTTCGGTTGAGCCGTATTTCTTGGGAGTTTGGTTAGGCGATGGAACAACAACTAAGGTTTCTATTACCAATCAAGATGAGGAAATCATTGACTATTTACATGAATATGCGAATGAATTGGATTTTTCAGTAACTATTGGAAAACAAGAAGGAAAAACACCAACTTACTCAATTGTTGGCGGTTCGCAAGGTCATCGAGGCAACTCAATGCGAACAATGTTGAATACAATCAATGTTTTAGGAAATAAACATATTCCGAATGAATATTTGATTAATTCGACCGAAAATCGTTTGGAATTATTAGCTGGTTTGATTGATAGCGATGGACATTATTTGGTACAATCAAATGGTTATGAAATTGTACAAAAGAAAGAAAGTTTAGCTCGTGAAATTAAGTTTTTGTGTGATTCTTTAGGTTTTAGAACTTCATTGAAATCAAAACAAGCAAGGATTGCATCAATTGGTTATGAAACAACGGTTTGGCGATTGAGAATATATGGCGATATTAATAAAATTCCTGTTAGAATCGAACGTAAAAAAGCGAATCCGTGGAAAAGCATTGTTGATTGGAAAGTTACTGGAATCAACGTTGAAAAAGATATTGTTGATGATTATTATGGTTTTGAAATTGATGGAAATAAATTATTTCTATTAGAAGATATGACTGTAACGCATAACACTTCTTACACTTTAGCTTTGGCTCGAAATGCAGCCATGGATTTCAACAAAGGTGTTGCCTTTTTCTCACTGGAGATGTCGAATGTACAATTGGTTCAGCGTTTGATTTCGATGGAAGCGGAGATTCCTGGTTCTAAACTTCGTAATGGTCAATTAGAAGATTACGAATGGCAACAATTGAACTCTGCGATTGAAAAATTAAGTGAAGCACCGATTTTTATTGATGATACACCTGGTATTAATGTGTTTGAATTGCGTGCAAAATGTCGTCGTTTGAAGATGCAACATGATATTCAAATGGTGGTGATTGATTATTTGCAATTGATGACTGGCGGAAGTGATCAGAAAGGAAATCGTGAGCAGGAAATTAGTATGATTTCACGTTCCTTAAAAGGTTTGGCGAAAGAGTTGAATGTTCCAGTAATTGCACTTTCTCAACTTTCTCGTGCAGTGGAAACTCGTGGCGGTGCGAAGCGTCCGCAGTTGTCGGATTTACGGGAATGTATTACTGGAGATACGTTGATTTATTTGCCAAAAACGGGCGAATATAAACCTGTTTCGGAATTAGAAGGACAAAATGGTTTTGAAGTTTTAGCAATGGACGAAAATTATAAGCTAAGTCCTGCAAAATGTTTAGATGTCTGGAAAACTGGTGCAAAAGAAATTTACGAAATTGAAACTCAAGCTGGTTATAAAATTCAAGCAAGTTTGAATCATCCGTTTTTTACAATTGATGGTTGGCAGCAAGTTGTGGGTTTGAAAGTTGGAGATAGAATTGCGACAGCAAGAACAATTACAACAAGTTCGAATTCTGATTTGAAAAATGAAGAAATCATTATTTTGGCTCACATGATTGGTGATGGTTGTTATGTTGCACGTCAACCGATTCATTATACAAGTCAAGATGCCGATTCATTAAATATTGTAGAAAAAGCAGCTCAAACGCTTTGGAATTGTAAAACTCGTCGCAAAAAAGATAAAAATTCTAATAATTGTTATCACATTTATATGCCTTCGCCATATCATTTGACTCATGGTGTTCATCATCCTTTTATTAATTTATTAACAAAATCTGGTGGAAAAAAGGCTCGTTCAAATGAAAAAACGATTCCGAACGAAATTTTTAAATGTGATAATCACCAAGTTGCTTTATTTATAAAACATCTTTGGGCAACTGATGGCGGAATTTTTATTAGAAAAAATAAAGGAAGTCATAAGATTCATTACAGCACAAATTCTTTTGAATTAGCGAAAGGATTACAAAGTTTGTTATTACGTTTTGATATTCAATGTTCAATTCGTGCAGCTCAAAAAGAAGGTTATTTACCTAATTATCAATTATCAATCACAGGAAAAGAAAACTGTTTGAAGTTTGCTTATCAAATTGGAATATTTGGTGCAAAAACTGAAAAGGTTAATCAGTTAATTGATATTTTTAAAGCAAAAGGAACAAATCCTAATTCAGATGTAATTTCTAAAAGACTTTGGAATAAAATCAAATCTTTGAAAAAAGAAAAAGGTTTTACAGAACGTAAATTTCAAGCAGCTTTAGAAACGAACTATTGTGGTTCTGCTTTATATAAAGCAAATATTTCGAGAAATCGTTTACAACGAGTTGCTACTATTTTAGAAAATGAGGAATTAGAAAATATTGCGAATAGCGACATCAAATGGGATAGAATCAAATCTATCACACACGTTGGAAATGAAGAAACCTACGATATTCATGTAGAAAATCATCATAATTTTGTAGCGAATAATTTTATCATTCATAACTCGGGAGCAATCGAGCAAGATGCGGATATCGTTTCGTTTATTTATCGCCCAGAATATTACCAAATTTTGGAAGATGAAGAAGGAAATTCTTTGAAAGATGTTGGTGAAATCATCATTGCAAAACATAGAAATGGTGCGTTGGAAACAGTGAAATTGAAGTTTACGCCACATTTTGCGAAGTTCTCGAACTTGGAAGATCCAGATTTTGCAAATTTTGAAGATAAATTATACAATGATTCGGCACCGATTACATTACAATCATCTATGAATCGTCCAGATGATGAAGGTGATATTCCGTTTTAAATGTTAGTGAGTTAAACCTCATAGTGAAGAGTCAATAATAAACTCGACAAAGAATCTTAATCCATTCTTTGTCGAAGTTATTGTTTACCTTTCACATATGTACAACATTACCAAAAAAAATTAATAAAACTATGAATGTAGACGCAGAAAAAGCCATAAAAAATCACGCATTATATGCTGCTGGTGGAGGATTGATTCCTATTCCAATATTAGATTTTATGGCAGTAACAGGCGTACAGATTGATTTGGTACAGAATCTTTGTGATGTTTACAATATTAATTTTTATCGTAATCAAGGTAAATCAGTAATTAGTGCTTTGGTTGGTACATCCTTAGCAAGTATCGGTTCTTCATTGATTAAGACGATTCCAGGTATCGGTTCATTATTAGGTGGTTTTTCGATGTCAATTTTGTCTGGTGCAACAACTTACGCTATTGGTCAAGTGTTCGCCAAACATTTTGAAAATGGCGGCACAATGGATGATTTAGATGTAGAAGAATTTAGAACCTTTTACAAACGAAAAGTAGAAGAAGGCAAAAATATAGTCAAAGAAATGAAGGAACAAGAAGATAATCAGAAAAATAATGCTTCTAATGATACTTCAAATTCTCGACAAGCTAAATTACAAGAAAAGTTGGAAGATGTTAAGCGTCTATACGAAAGTGGTATTATTACCAAATCAGAATACGAAGAGATGAGAAAGCGGTTGTTTGAAGATTATATTGGATAATATAAATGGTTTGTTTTAGAGGATTAGTATAAAACCTAATAATTTTCATCATTAAAAATGGAATCATGGAACTAATCTTAATCTAAATTCCTTTAATTGATACTTTTTAAATAAAATGTAAAAAATATAATGCACAGGTTTGGTTTTTTTAAAAAAACGTTTTACCTTTGCATCGCTTTCTTAAAAAGGAAGTTGGTTTTGGTGCCTTAGCTCAGTTGGTAGAGCACAGGACTGAAAATCCTGGTGTCCCTGGTTCGATTCCTGGAGGCACCACCAAAACAAAAGCCGTTTCGAGTTTTCGAAGCGGCTTTTTTAGTTTTTATACTTGTCCCGCCCTAAAATTAACATACATATTTATATATTATTCATGTTTCGCTGATATTAAACTTAAAAATGAAAATATTACGTTTTGCCTTGCAAAACAATCATCTCACGCAGATTTCGCAGATTCACGCAGATTTTTCATTAACAAAATTATTTTTTTGGTTGTTTGACAATTTTTG
>JBGCFH010000440.1:0-3735 GCA_045106825.1 Saprospiraceae bacterium
TTGGATTGATGTTGATGGTGTTGTCACTGTGTTGTGTGATGTCCGATCCGCTTGCGGTCGGTAAGTCATACAACGCAGTGACAACACGAAGTGTCGGCACGAGCCGTTGCTATGCAATCCGAAGGATTGCATAGCAACGGCTTGCAACCACGTCGTAGCGGCTTTTTAGCCGCTATGAACGTGGTTGCTTTTGTTCTGCATCCGTTTTTTTAATTCAATTTTCAGTTTAGATAACGTTGTAAAGTATCTATAAACATAGGCAAGGTACAATCACTTTTTTTCTTTTCCGTTTTTATACAAAAATTATATAGGTCATGTTTTCTTATTAAACAAGTATCTGATTTATTGACGAAATACAATTTTATATCTGATAAATCTTCGATACTCCAATCGACTTCATCTAATTCTCTAACAGGCAAGTAAAAAAAAGAACCATAAACTTTTTTTGATGTATCAATACTATCAAAGTTTACACTTATCGTATCAACATAAGAGTTGTGACTATCTGTAATTAAAATATTCCCTTTCAATGATTTGTCTAATTCAAAAATTAAAAAAAAATCAATTATAGTCATATTTTCGCCATAGCCAAAGGTGTTTAAATTTTTATCACCTATCTTGATTTTAGTAAAACTCCATGTTATCTGTGTACCACATTCAAATTTTTTATCATACTCAGAGTGCTGACATCCAATTAGAATAATACAAATAGCGAGAATAAATAATTTATTAGTCATAGCTTCCTTTTATGCCTAATTTTTGCTGATATTCTTTCGGTATCATTCATTGCTGCTGTGTCTTGAAGTCTTGTGTTGAAACAATCTAAGGCTTCGCCTTGACCTAACAAAGCATCAGCAATAACGGACGGCGTTCTCAATGTGTTCGTCTGAACATTTAAAATGACACCTCTAACCTTAATTTCTAATCCGCCATCTCTTTGATAACTGTCTTCAATGTCAGGCTTAATTCTCCAAAATGTTTCCGTTCCTGTTACACCTTCTAAACATTGTCCATAATCCACTTCTATTTTTTCAATAAAATCTTTGAGTACATTTTGATAATTGAATACTTTACAATAGTGTTTCAAAATTTCATTTCTCACTTCTTGAATGTCATTTGGATTAATAAACTCCTCCAAAAGCGTGTCCACATCTTCCAAATCCACCACCTTAAAACTCTCCAAATAGCCATTACAGAACGCAATACGAATATTTGACAAGTAAGTTATCGTGATATATTCTTGCAAAAGTTGGCGAAAAACGAAGTTTAAAACACGGCTTTTATTTGGATTGACCAACTCTCTAACCGTTGTTTCTTCCGTTTCTGTTGTTGTCGTACTTGTCGAAGATTGATTGACAGAAATTTCTCTATTTGAATTAGAACTTTGTACGTGTTTTTCCAACGCACGACCCAAAGCACGAACATTTGACGCACGACTTGCTGTACTATTTTTTGAACTTGTATGCGATGCTGAACCGCTAATATCAACAATTCCCTTAATTTTGGCGGACACTTCCAAAGAAACACTATTTGTTTTTGAGGTTGAGTTTGAACTGCTGTCGCTTAGGCTATTTTCTTCCTCCATCGTGTTTTCCATTTCGTCCGTACTTGCTTCGCTGAAAGAGTCTAAAATGTTTTCAGAACGACTTTTTGTTTCTGTTGAACTTTCAAAAGTTCGTAACGTAATTGTCGTTTTTTCATTCGGTAACAAACTGAAAGTACTCAACGTTTGTCCTGCGCCATAATCACCTAAATACGAAGCCGTTTTATACTCTTCGATGATGAATATTTTACCTTTTGGTGTGGATGGACGAGAAATTTCACGAATAACCGACTTGAATTTTCCCATTTTCTTGTACGTAATCGGTACACGACCTTGCGTAACAGCTTGAGCGATTTCATCTGTATTTGCACCTGTTCGACCAATTTCTAACGGTGTTTCAGCATCGCCGTTTTCCACATTTCGGAGTTCTAAATGTGTCAAGGTTTCTGCCCCTACCGTTCGCAAAATTCTTCTATCACCACGTCTAAGGTCATGACGCAATTCTTGGCGAACTTGCTCGTAAGTCATGCCTTCAACTTGGTCAAAGATATTGTTTGGCGGGACTGCATTAGCATTTGCCTTAAATTTATTGTTGGCAATATCAACCTGAAAATGTCCGTAGGAACTGAAAGCACTTTTTTGTTCTAAGGAATAGTTCAAAACAGGAGCTTGTCCTTGCCCTAACTTCATAAAGGGTTCTTTTGGTAGGCATGAAACGCCTTGTAGCGAGTCTTCGATACTTCGCAACAAATCAAAAATTTCCATAATCTATGGTTTTTAAAATTAAAAAAAATTGTTTTAGTGTGTCTAAACCGTTCTGCTGGGTCTGGACGTTTTTTCTTTTTTTATTAATGGTGCAGAACGTCCCGCAACAACGACGGACGCAGCTTTTGCTGCGACTGGAAGATGTTGCATTTGTTGTAAGCAGATTTTATTTTACTTTCAAATTTTTATCGAAATTATTATATTCAACTACAATTCCATTTTCAATTTCTACACTACTCAAACCATAGGAAAGCGTTTCAGTAGAACCATATTTTCTAATTTTTGTCGGAGTTCCCTGTAAATCTATTACATCACTTCTACTTGAACCAATAGTAAAGTAGTTTAAAGAACTTTTAGTATTACTATTGACTTGAATTTTTAAGTTTTTATCAAAGTTATTGTATTCAGCAACAACTCCATTTTTAATTTCTACACTACTCAAACCATAGGAAAGCGTTTCAGTAGAACCATATTTTCTAATTCTTGTCGGAGTTCCTTGTAAATCTATTACATCACTTCTACTTGAACCAATAGTGAAATAATTCAGATTATACTTTTTAGGAATAGGCATCTCAGAACTTTTTGAAACACTCTTTTTTGCAGTGTTTTCTTCTGCTTCTTGATATTTACTTTGTTTTGGTGCTTCTTCTGTAACGGGATAATTATTTTGAACTGGTGTATATGTTGGCTGATTTGAACTATATTCTGTTGTGTCGGGCTTAATCACAAACCAATATAAAACACCAAAAGAAATTAAGACAATAGCAGCAGTTCGTAGAAAAGAAAAGTTTTTAGGCGTTGTTATTTTATCATTTTTTATCAATACAGTTAGAGTCTTATTCACCTGCTCCGACTTTCCTGTTGCTGTTATTGTAATTTTACTTTGAGCTAGTTTATATTCACTTGTAAACGTGATAATTCTTTGTCCCGAAAACGTTACATCTCCTAAGATATTTATATTTACTTTTTCTGCGTTTATTACCTTCCAACTAAGTGTTGCATTTTCTCCTGGTGAAACCTTGTCTTTAGAAATCGAAAAATCAATTATTACAGGTTTTTCCTGTTTCGTATTATCAGTCTTTTGATAATTATCATTCATTAAGGCTTCGTAAGCCTCTCGAATGTCCTTAAATCTTTCTTCAAAATATTTATCACCATCATTTAAGTCTGGGTGAAACTTCTTAGACAACTTTCTAAAAGCAGTTTTAATCTCTTTTTTAGTTGCTCCTTTTTCAACTCCTAATATATAGTGATAATCTTTCATTTTTTCATTTTATTATTTGCTTACAACGGCTCGTGACGACACCGTCGACATTGATTCAATTCAATACAGCGTATTGAATTGGATTGATGTTGATGGTGTTGTCACTGTGTTGTGTGATGTCCGATCCGCTTGCGGTCGGTAAGTCATACAACGCAGTGACAAC
>JBGCFH010000441.1:0-3064 GCA_045106825.1 Saprospiraceae bacterium
ACAACACCATCAACATCAATCCAATTCAATACGCTGTATTGAATTGAATCAATGTCGACGGTGTCGTCACGAGCCGTTCTACGCTATTAAGAAAAAACAGAACGCAGGAACACAAAACCTAAAAATAAAATTCATCCGATAAAACGGACACAATAATTCGATTTTTAAAACTAAATATAAAATACAATGAAACAGAAAATTTCCATTTTAGCAGTATTACTGCTCGTTTTATGCGTAAACACAGTAACAGCTCAACTTTATGAAGCTTCTTTAGACCAAAAGCTACAAAACTCTACACTAATTATTGAGGGAAAAGTCATTAAAAGTGAGGCTTTTCGGGGAAACAACGGACACATTTACACAGCTCATGATATTCAAGTCTTTAGCATTTTAAAAGGTGATTTACAAGATTTACAAAACCAAAAAGCTACGGTAATCACTTACAGCGGGACACTTGATGATGAAAATGAAACTTGGACACACTTATTGACTTTATCTAAAAATGAGGTTGGTATTTTCTTTTTGACGGCTACAAATCGACCAATTCCTGATGAAAACAAAGCGTTTTATGAAGTTTATTCGAGTAGCCAAGGTTTTTTGAAATATACGGAAAATGATTTTCAAGAAGTCGTTGCAATCGCACCATTCAATTATCACCAAAAAAATGATTTATTACAAAATATTCGACAAAGTACAGGACAATTTACACCTGTTTTTACAGATGATGACGGAAGTCCAGAAGATGTAACAGGCGTAGAATATTCTATTAAAAATGTTTCGCTTTCGGGGAACGTTTTAGATTTTGATATTTATGTTGAAGGGCTTTGGGGAAGTTATGACTTGACAGAAAGTGAATTATTAATAGAATATGACCCAACGGTTTTAGGACAAAATATTCAGTCAAATGGTGTTTTATCCATTTCACCAGGCATTGTGAGTAATTCGCCAAATTATAGTTTATCCGTGAATGACATTAATCCCGATAGAGTAAGTATAAACGTAAAAGCCTTGAATACAGGTTTTGCACTTTATACGGTTTCAAACGTTGCGGAGCAGTTGGTTCATGTTCAAATTGCTTCTCCTGCTTCGGGTAATCCAGATATTGAGTTTGATGAAGCAGCGATGCAGCAGTTAAGCGAATATTTAGATGCAAATAATAGTGTTGAGGCGTTTCAACAAGTATTTGCAGTTGGGAAAATAGAGGATATTAGTGGTGGAAATGTTTTAGCACCCAATATTTCAAGTTTTTATCCTAATACTATTTCAGCAGGAACAAATGATACATTAACCATTATAGGTTCAAATTTTGGTTTGACACGAGATACTTCAATTGTAGAATTTACAGATTCAGAAGCAGGTCCAAATCCTGTTAAATGGGTAACTCCTTATAAAGGTGAATATATTGATTGGTCAAATGATACGATAAAAGTAATTGTACCGTCGTTTGTTACAACAGGAGATATTAGAAATAGTGCAGGTACAGGTTTCTTTAGAGTTAATATGGGTAGTAATGGTATAGCTACAAGTCCAACTTCTATTACAGTTCCATTTGCAGCATATAATTGGTTAAGCGGACAATTTGCAACTCCTGCCCAGAAAGGTTTAAAAGTAACTCTAAATAATTATAATGGGGATGGTGGACAATATATTTATTATGCAAATAATTTTAAAGTAGATACAGGAGCTGTTCAAGCCTTTGAAAGAGCGTTAATAAAATGGAAGTGTAGTACATTCGTCAATTACAAAATAAAAGATTCTATAGATATTGTAGATTTTAGTAATGTAGGTCGAGTAGAATTTGATAGTCTTCCTATTTTTGTAATTGGTACTACTGTCGCCGTGACTTTAGCATCTGTTAATAATCTTCCTTTTCAACCTTGTGGTAATTCGAATGGTTCTTTACAAGCAAGTCGAGTACAGTTTAGGGTTAAGTTTAATAGCGTACTAAATTGGCATACAGACACTACTCAACCTAATCCTCTACCTCCTAACACTTATGACTTAGAATCAAGAGCGTTACACGAATTAGGACATGCACATTTATTAAATCATTCTAATAATCCGAGTGATTTAATGTATTTTACAGACTTGACACCACCGTATCGACGACAAATTATGCCTAATGATTTAGCAGGAGGATTATACATAATGGACATTAGTACAGCACCAATACCTGTTCCATCAAATTGCCAAAATCCAATGGAATCTTTGACAATACATAATTGTGGTAGTGCAACGAATACAAGGAATATAAAAACTTCTTCATTCTCATATGCTAAAATTTTCCCAAATCCAGCTATCAACAATTTAACAATAAGTTTTAACGATAATCATTATTACAATAAAAAGTTAACTGTAAAAATATTTGATATTTTAGGTAAGGAACAGGCATTTTACAAAATATCAGAAAAAGATACTCAAATTGACTTATCAGAGTTGCCAAATGGGATGTATATCATTTCATTAATAGATGGAGGTAGAGTTCTACAATCACATAAGCTTCTAAAACAATAATTCAATGAGAGTTTTATGTATAATACTTTTTGCACTAACTCTTATGATAAGTTCTTGTAGAATGAAATCTATTTTTACAAAAAATGAAGATTGTAAAGAACTAAGAAGTTTAGTGAAAAAAAATTGGGAGAAACATCCTGTTAAAGATAGTTACGTAACTAATACCAATTTTTTAGATGAACTACAAAGAGATTACAAAAACTGTATTCTTGATTGCACAAAAGACGATATTATAAAAATTTTTGGAAAACCTGTTACAGCAGAAACGAGAGTAAGTTATTACTTTTTAAATGAAAGTTGTTTAGAGAAAATACCTGAAGATTGTAAAGTACTAATATTTTACTTTGATGAAGAAACAAAAAAAGTATATATCTATCAACCTGAGGGATATAATGTTATAGTGAATTAATAAGTCGAGTAGGTAAGAGGGAATTTCACCCTCAAACCTCTCACAGAACCGTGCTTGAACCTCTCGACTCACACGGCTCTTCATAATCAAGTCTAAGGCGTAAATCCTTGTTGCCAATGTGGAAAAATGTACGGAAAATCT
>JBGCFH010000442.1:0-6337 GCA_045106825.1 Saprospiraceae bacterium
TTGCGTAAGAAAAATAGTTTACGTGTTCGTCAACCGTTGTCGAAAGTATTGTTGCCTGTTTTAGATGAAGCTTTTATTGCACAAGTTGATGGCGTAAAAGATTTGATTTTGCAAGAAGTAAATGTGAAAGAAATCGAATACGTGACTGATACTTCTGGTATTATCAAAAAAGGTGTAAAACCGAATTTCAAAACCTTAGGTCGTCGTTTGGGTCGGAATATGAAAGCTGGAAAAGCGGCAATTGATGCGATGACGCAAGATGATATTGCAAACTTAGAAAGAGATGGTAAATATGATTTAGTGATTGATGGTCAAACATTTGAACTTCAACCTGAGGATTTTATCATTACTTCAGAAGATATCGAAGGTTGGTTAGTGGCGAATGATAAAGATTTAACGGTTGCTTTAGATATTAACTTGACCGATTCGCTAAAAGCGGAAGGAATGGCAAGGGAAATTGTGAATCGTATTCAGAATTTGCGGAAGTCGAATGATTTCGATGTTACGGATAGAATTAAAATTACGATGGAAAACAACGCAGCGATTCGACCTGCTGTTGAACAATTTGGTGATTATATTAAGGCTGAGGTTTTAGCGGATAGTTTAGAATTAGTAGGGCAAACGGCATTGCCTTTGCCAAATACTGAAAAAGTGGAGTTGATTGATGAGATTAAGGTTAGTGTTGTTGTGGAAAAATTGTAGATGAATGATATTGTCATTTTGTTCTACATAAATGATATTTTTTGGAAAGCCTTTGACGTGAGTTAAAGGCTTTTTTAGTAGTTATTTTCGTTTTCGTTTTTTATTTCTAATCAAACATACTTCATCATAAACTTTTGTTGTTTCATTCGGAATAATATCAAAAGGTGGGTGTTTTTCGTGATTGATAGAACTTAATCTAAATATCGTTTTTTTATCTATTTCTATGATTTGTAGAATTTTTAAATATAATTCTTCATTATGATAAATAATATATATAGAATTATTGTACAAGTCGATTACTTCCTTTATTTCTTTACATACAACTTTATCTCTTTCATAATATTCTGGTTCCATACTATTTCCGATGATTGGAAATGCTATTAAATTTTCTTCGTCTAAATCAGGAATGTCGAAATATTCAATGTTAGATATTGAACCATTTATTAAACCATTTTCTTCTCCCGCAGCTATATTAATTGAAGGATAAAACCTAATGCGTTTTTCTATGAATTTATCATTATTCCAATTACCTTTTTTTAAAATTTCTCCACTTCTATTATAGTATTCTCCGTTTCCATGTTTTTTACCATTTTCAAAATTTCCAATAAATTTTTCGCCATTAGAATAAGTAATTTCACCTTTCCCATTAGGTTTTCCATCAACTAAATCACCTTTATATTCATACATGTCACCGTTTTTATTGTAAATATAGTAAACTATGTTGTGATTTTTATTGTAGGAAAAATAGGCTAAAATGTCACACTCTTTTAATCTTTCAACTACTGATATAATTGCTTTAACCTTTTTATTGATATTTACTTCAAATACTTCATATCTAATCTTTTGAAAGTTAAAACTATTATTTGTACGTTTAATTTGTGATGTAATAAGAGTTAATTTATGTTGAATGTTATAGGTTAGGGTGTTTTTTACTATGTCAATATTTTCAATTAAAATATCAAGCGAATTATGGTCATTTAAAAATTCAATTATTGTATGTATTTGTTTATCTAACATTCATTACTAATGATGCATATTTAAAATTATAAACAAATATAAAACAATTTGTTTTATAAACAAATTAATTACATAAAATTTGCTTTTAATATTTATTAAATGAAAAATTGATACTTGTTATTGCTTTTTTGATTACATAATTAAAATTTGTATAATTTTAACAGAACTCCAAAATATATTTCCTTCTCACTATAGAAACGAATTGTTTTGTAAATTGCTTTGTAAGCATTAAATTTGATGAACCAATAGCAAAAACATTCTACTATGAATAAATCACAAAAGGTAACCAACTTACATAATCAAGCGATGGAAATAGCCGAAGAAGGATATTTCACACAACGTGAAGGTGATAAAACGACAGCAGATAAGCATTTTAAAACAGCTTATGAGTTGGAGAAGTCAGCAGCGATGTTGTTGATAGATGATTTTGATATTGAGCCAACTCGTTCTATTTTATTCAAAGGTGCAGCACAATTAGCGTTTAACTTTGGTGATTATCGAGCGATGGAACAAATGATTGGTTTTGCCTTGACAGGAAATCCTGATAAAGCGACTACTTTAGCACTTAAACAACTTTTGAATGAAGCCGAATTAGAAACAGAAAACGATTCATTTTCGAGCATTGTTAGATATAAAACCTTATCCAAAGATTTAAGAAAAGAAGTCGATGACTTTGTAGAGTTTCTGTTTAAGAAATATGCTAAAACCGCATGATGATATTTTGAAAGCCTTTGACTCAACTCAAAGGCTTTTTTAATTCCCAAATTCCCACTAAATTTGAATGAATCAAAAATCCATCAATCATGTCAAAACGTTTAAAAATAATTCTGTTTAGTTTATTTCTAATTCAAATGTCTGTATTTGCGTGGATTTATTGGGAAAACGTTTATCAAGTAAATCAAGAAAGACTGAAATACGAGTTGATTTTCCCTGATGAATTTGCAGATCCAGTAAGTGTTTATAAGTTAGATTTGAGTAATCAAAACCTAACAACCTTGCCTGATTGTTTCAAAATATTCATCAATACAAGTGATTTAAATCTTAGTAATAATCAATTGACAAACTTACCTGAATGGATACAAGATTTTAAGAAATTAGAAAAAATAAATCTTTCAAAAAATAATTTTTCAACCTTTGAGGTGAAAATTCCTGTAAATAAATTAGATGTTTTAAACCTAAGTTATAATCAACTTTCAAGCATTAATACCGAATATCTTACAGATTGTTATACGCTGAATCTTTCTAATAATTCATTTGAAGCGTTTCCCGATTTTGACAATCAACATTATCTACATCATATTATATTAAGTCATAATAATATTTCCTTTTCAGAAGATGAAAGAGATATTGATATACCAATGAGTAGCGTTGATAAATTGGATTTGAGTCATAATAATATTAGTCATTTGCCAAAAATTTCAACAGTTTCCCAAAATTCTTTGGATTTTATTGATTTTTCACACAATCCAATTGAAGCCAATGATTTTGAATTTGGATATAAAATAAAATCCATTTCAGCACGAAACTCGAATCAGTTTAAAACGCAATTAATGACAGCCGTTTCAAATGGACAATTGGAAAAACTGCAATATTTAGATTTATCAGACAACAATTATGCGATTGAAATTTCGGATAGTAATTTTTATTCCAACACAAATCCAGGAATATCATTTGAGTTATTAGCGATTCAACTGAATAATTTAAATAGTTTAAAATTATCGAATATAAATCATAATAATGGCGTAAATATTCGACATAAAAAACTACGATACTTAACCATCGAAACCATTGATAAATCTATACCTATTTATCTTAATTGTGAGCGACTTTATCACTTAACTGTTAATCGAAATAGTTTAGATGCGATATTAAAAGGAAATAGTTTTTTGCCTAATTTACGAGAATTAAAACTTGAAGGAAAACTATATGAAGCTGGTGAAATCATTAATGAAATTAAATTATTCAAACAAAAATATCCAAGCGTTAATATCATAGGATTAGATGCTACAATAGAAAAAGAAATGGTTGAAGAAGCTTTTTAGGTTTAGACAAATTTCAATTTAGGTTATAAGTTACGATTATAAATATTAGCATTTTCAAATACAGTCAATTCAAGTTGTCCATTAACACTTATTTTTTCAAGCGTTGAATTTTCATAATCATAAGGTAAGAAATCGCCCATAAATTCAACTTTGATAGTTTCACCATCAATAAATGATTTATTTTCAAGCTTTAACGATTGATTAATAATCGGTAATGATTCGTCATAGAAGTGAGGTGAATTTACTAATTGAAAATTAAATTTATCATCAATTACGGTTGTCTTCAATACAAATCCTCCACACATTCCTTCGTCGATTACGAAAAAATATAAAGTATCATCATAAAAGGATGCTTCATATTCTCTTATTGGCAGTCTAATATTCGGTAAACCAAAATCATTCTCTTTCAAAATCGTTTCAAAGCTAAACGTATCTCTAAAATTTTGAAAATAATTACTATCAACATATTCAATTGGTGAGTTGAGTGGTTTTTGACAAAAAACAAATCCAAAAACAACAATGATGAATAGTAGAATTTGAAACTTCATAGTTGAATTAGTTCTTTTAGTGTTTTTGATATAAGATGTTGACTTTCGTCAAAATGGTATTTTTACTCTTATTTAATTAGAATTTTCACATCATAAGTTGTCAAAATAAAAGGTGTTTTATTCCAACTTGGATAACGATATTTTATTTCTTTAAATTCTACAATATCACCTTTTTTCAAATGTTCAAATTGCTTTTTATAAATATCATGATCTTTTCGGTTCATATTTTTAAACGCCTTAACATAAATTAATTCATTATTACGAGTTATGTGGATTTCTACACTTGAAATTGCGACAGATGAACTATAATTTGTATTCAAAGCATCCATAACCAAAGTTCGTTTTATTAATTCTTCTTTTGTCAATTGCAAAATTTCATATTTTTCAGGAACATAATAAGGTGGTAAAACAGGTACATATCTTAACGGTTTAATGTAAATTTTCTTTTCATGAAAAACAATTGTATCGCCATTGACAATTTCATTAAAGAAAATTTTAGAGCCTTGATACTTATAAGGAACATAATTCCATTTACAATCCTCCTCTTTTCGTTCAATAATTCCATTATTAGTTGTCAAGAAAAAATCATCACAATCTTTCCCTTGAACCATTGCAATCAATTCATTTTCAACACTTAACAATGCCGCATAACCTTTATAATCTTCCATGTATTGTGTTTCAAAAGCAATCGTTCGTTGAGCTATTGAATCAAAACAACTTACCAATATCAAAAATAAAAGTAATAGGTTTTTCATAGTTTCGTTTTTACTAATAATCCTAATTTTAAAAATAGATACAATAAAATGATTAATTTTGAAGTAACAAATAACTCATAAATGAATCAAAAATGACGAAAGAATTTAAGTTATCCACAATCATCACTTTTACATTTCTAACACTTGGCTTTTTATTGCTTCACTTTGATTTAGTTGGTTACGGTTTGTCCTTTTTCGTATTTCTTCCGTTTACAATTGGTTATATTTCTGGCAAAAACGGTGTTAAAACTTTTAGTTTTTACGGATTAGGATTTTCATTGATTACCTTTTTTATTTTATTAATTACAGGCGGATTAGAAGGCATCGTTTGTATTTTAATGGCTTTGCCACTGGTACTTGCCGCAATCGGTTTAGGCTATTTGGTAAGACAGTTATTCCAATCAGAAAAACCTGATAACAAGGACGAAAATATCTTAAAAAGCTCCGTTTTGCCATTTTGTGTATTTTTACTTTTTGGAATAACAGAAGCAGAATTAACAAAAAATACAACGGCAATTATCGAAGTCAAATCAGAAATTATCTTGCCTTATTCTTCCATGCAAGTTTATGAAACTATCAAATCTGTGGACACCTTAGATGCAGAAAAACCATTTTTGATGAAATTAGATTTACCAATTCCTCAAAAATGTATTCTTGAAAAAGAGGCAATTGGCGGTTTAAGAACGTGTTATTTTGAAGGCGGACAAATCGTAGAACGCATTACCGCACTCGAAAAAGGCAAATTACTTCAAATGGATGTCATTGATTATCAACTCACCGGCAGAAAATGGCTCGGTTTCAAAGAAGCAATTTACACTTTTGAGGACTTAGGAAACGGACAAAGTAAAATGATACGAACAACAACTTATTCTTCTGAGTTATATCCAAGATTCTATTGGCAACCGTTGGAAAAAATCGGTATTGAACAGGAACATGAGTATGTTTTTAATAATTTGGTGAAGGATTTGGAGGAACGATTTGAATAAAAAAAGGGGTTTGATTTTCTTAGAAATCAAACCCCTTTTTTCTTATTCTATTTTTTTTATATACGTTTAATAATTTTCTATTTTACACGACACTACGTTTTTTTAAACTCTATTTCCATTTATTCATTTTAATTTACTATCGAAAAAAGTTTCAGCAATTCCCCATATGGATTATTTATCCATAAAACTATTCAATTTGAATATCAAAATTATATGCTACAATACGGTAAACTTCCTCCATAGATTCACAAATAAGACTATGAAAAGTAGCCTTTATAGATTCCCAA
>JBGCFH010000443.1:0-4029 GCA_045106825.1 Saprospiraceae bacterium
TGACTTGCCTTTTTTATCAATAATTTCGTTGATCCCGAGGACTCGGGACGCCGAAGCAAAGGCTTCGACTGCGTTTTTCGCCTTATTCTTGACAAAAAATCCTGCGTCAAAGAACGTACATTTATTTATATTTCAATACTAGACTTTATTCTAAAATAGTTTAGTAATGAATGGAAATTAAGATTTTATTGCTAATCGAGGCGACAAAAATGGAGTGTAGCCTTAGCTACATGAGTATTTTGTTAACAGCCTGTCCCGAAACCTCGTGGAAAGAGTAGCGATAAAAGATAATTTAGCTTCATACGAAATTATTTAGAATAAAGTCTACTATATAAGCAGAAGCGTCACTAAAATGAAAAGTACTATTCTGTAATTTGGTTTTGGTTTTATCCTTTAGTGAAAGTGATATGTTCGTCACTTCCGCTGAGTTGTATAAAGTAAGTACCACTGGCTAAGTTTTTTACATTGATTTGGTGTAGATTATCACTGCCCAAACTTTGTTGTTCCATCATCAACTGTCCAAGTGAATTGAAAATTTGATAGCCTTGAATATCTAAATTTTTGGTTTTGATATTTAAAACATCAATCGTAGGATTTGGAAAAGCACTAACCTGTACACTTGTAGTTACAACACCTTCTTTGTCAAATTCAATCACTATCACATTCGTATATTCAAAATCACCATTAAAATCTACTTGACGTAAACGGTAGTAATTTTTACCAATAACAGGATTTTTATCTAAGAAATCATAGTATTGTTGCTCAACCGTCGTACCTGAACCTTCAACTATTCCTATTGTACTAAACTCTAAACCGTTTGTACTGCGTTCTACTTCAAAGTGACTGTTATTGATTTCAGAAGCTGTTTCCCATTCTAACAATACATCCTCGTCTTGTGCTTTACCTGTAAAATATAATACTTCGACAGGAAGTACAGCTCCAACACAATCAAAATTATCTGTAAATATTTGTGAACCAGGATGACTATTACAATCTGCAAGTCCACCAGATGAAGGTCCACAAGCCGTGTAAGTTAAGTCTTCAAACGTACTACCACTTTCAAAACATACGTCTGGATCTTGTGTCACATCAGTATATTTTATTTTAACATGGAATAGGGCGGTTGGAGTTGATGTAATACTATTTGTAAGTCCTCCTTCAGACACTTCTTGAACCCACGAAAAAGATACTCTATTAGAAGTATTATCATTTGGAATTTTACTGTAATATTCTACAGTACCAAATGGTCCCACAGCATCTTCTCCTATTAGATATCCACTTGCATAGTCGTAAGAAAAAGTAATGTTACTATTAGCAAAAACATTAGCTCCAAAAGCTGCTGTATTATAATTTAAATAAATCTGTCCTATTCCTAATTTAAAATCTGTCGTAGAACTCAATAATATATCTACTTCATAATAGTCATGTACTCCATCATTTGTATTTTGGACATTGGCAAAAATGTAGGTAATATCTTGTGCTTGAACTATATTAAATGAAATAAATAATAATAGAACTGCAATAAGTCTTAATTTAAGTTTTTTCATCTTTTGATGTTTTATACAATTATTTAATTAAGATTCTAATTGTTTAATCAATCTGTGCTTTTTTGTATTCTATCATCTCTGAAATCAAAGCGTCTGCATCGACAAAAGCGATTGTTGTTTAAGCATTTACAATTATTGTAAATGCTATCATTAGTGTAATGATTGTGAATAATTTAGTCACAACCTCACTTCAAGTGAGGTCATGACTTTAGTTAATAAATCATAGGTTACTTCTCCGTAATTTCTGTTTCAGAACTTGTATTGACTTTATTTATTTGAGTCTGCATTTTTTGGAACATCGCTTCTAATTCAGCGATTTTTTGATTCTGTGCTGCTATCGTATTCACTTGTGCTTTTAACGTTGCGTTTTCTGCTTTTAAAGACTCAATTTGTGCTTGTTGCTCTTTTACAGCTTCCACGAGTACGGCAGTAATCGGTGCATATTGCATTGTGCGATAATCACCTGTGGTATCTACGACTTGTGGTAAAATATCTTCTACTTCTTGTGCGATAAATCCTAAGCGACTTCCTGCTTCTCGTCCATCTTTCCATTCGTAAGTTACCCCACGCATTTGTGTGATTTTATCTAAGGCATTATCTACGGTTTGGATATTTTCTTTTAAGCGACGATCGGAGGAGTTATTCCATGCACTACTTCCTCCTGCTGTACCGTTTACATAGAAAGTGTAGTTGCTTGTATTGTGTGTGTTATTACCATTAATAACTATTTCATTATTATCAAATTCTCCATAGATAAGTGGAGATGACGTATTAGAGTTTTCGATATAAAGTTTGTTGCTACCTGTTTCGTTGTAGCCTGATCGATTGCCTAAGAGTACATTACTATTGCCAGTGATGTTATTATAACCTGCTTGGTCACCGATATATACATTATTCTCACCTTTAGTAGTATTGTAACCTACTTCGTGACCAATAAAAATATTATCATTACCTATAGTATTATTGTAACCTGTTTCGTTACCAATAAAAACATTCTGATAACCTGTAGTATTAGAATAGCCTGCAGATGCACCTATGAAATTATTCTGACGACCATTATTAGAAACTGTTGATTGAGTCACTCTACCTGCATCTTTACCAATAAAAGTATTGGCATAAGTACTCTCTAATTCAATCATCGCATCACCTTGAGCATTCGTTTTTAAAACTACGGTCTCACTCCCTTCAATATCAAATCGAATAATATCTTCATCTGCCGTTTCTTCTACTTGAATTTTAGTATCATTGTCTGCGTCTTGTAATAGTGTTGTATTCTCATTAGCGTAAGCAGATAAATCAACAGATAGACCATTGGTGATGGTTAGGTTATTTCCTGATAAGCCTAAATCTTGCTTATCGGTATCTATGATAGATGACCATGTTAAACTTCCTGAACCATTCGTTACTAATATTTGTCCGTTTGAACCATCAGTAGTTGGGAATGAAAATTCATTATTGATATTAAGCGTTCCGTTTACACGGAGTAAGCTATTGTCAAACTCACCATATAATAACGGAGAAGAGGTGTTGGAGTTGGCAATGTATAACTTATTACTACCTGTTTCATTATATCCTGCGAAATACCCTAAAAAGGTATTGCCAGTTCCAGTAACGTTACTGAATCCTGCACCTGTACCAATATTAGTGTTTTTATCTCCAGTCGTTGTAGAATAACCTGCTCTCCATCCTAATCCTACGTTAGAAAATCCAGAAGTATTACTAAGACCAGTTTGATGACCTATAAAAGTATTCCAACTATTTGTAGAATTAGCACCTGCTTCATAACCTATAAAAGTACCATAATTACCAGTTGTATTACTTAAACCAGCACTCTGACCCATGAATGTATTAGCACTTCCCGTTGTATTATTAAAACCTGTATTCCTCCCTATGAATGTATTAGAACCTCCCGTTGTATTATTTTTACCTGCAAAAGAACCTATTAAAGTATTATATTCTCCCGTTGTATTAGAATTTCCAGAGTTATGTCCTACAAATGTATTTCGTGTTCCAGAATTATTAGCTCCCGTACCATATCCCAAGAAAGTATTATAATTTGTACCTGTTATTAATTCTAATCTTGGATCACCATCAGTATTTTTTCTAATGACAACTCCTTCTGTTCCACTTAAATCAAATCGAATAATATCTTCATCTGCCGTTTCTTCTACTTGAATTTTGGTATCGTTATCTGAATCTTGAACGATTGTTGTATTATCATTCGCAAAAGCGGATAAATCAACCGTTCCACCATTCGCTAATGTCAATGTATTTCCTGATAAGGATAAAGCTTGATTGTCGGTATTTGCAAAAGCAGATAAATCAACCGTTCCACCATTCGCTAATGTCAATGTATTTCCTGATAAGGATAAAGCTTGATTATCAGTATTTGTGATAGATGACCAAGTTAATACTCCCGAACCATTCGTTACTAATACTTGTCCGTTTGAACCATCAGTAGTTGGGAATGAAAAAGCATTAT
>JBGCFH010000444.1:0-36411 GCA_045106825.1 Saprospiraceae bacterium
TCCAACTCCTTTTTTGTTACTAATTCAGTATTATTTGACATAATGTAAAGTTACTTAAATTTATGTCTTAACGTACTAGTAATAATAAATTTAATTTAGGATTAATGACACATGAACAGTACAGTGTTGTTAGAACTAACATGGTTAAAACTATTTTAGATTTATTGGATAAAATCAAAGAAAGAGGAAAAAACGAGAATGAAAAAATTACTAAAGTTACAAAGATAGTTTCACCTACAATTAATGTCAGATTCAAGAATTTTTATTACAATTATGTTTATACTATAAGGATTGGTAAATTAGACTTGGCTTACAATTTTTTAGAAATAATTACTGAATTACTTGAAAAGAAATACAAAATGATATTTAGGATGAAGAATGGTCAAGGTGTGAAAAAAGAGTTATACAATATTAGTCAAGAAAAACCTATTTTTCTCAATAAAACTATCCTTCAAAATGAGATAAATGAAAATGACTGTATCATATTGATATTAAAACCGTTAAAGTAACAATGTGTTTTTCTCAAAACACCTTACTCAACTAAATGAATAAGGCGTTTTGAAATTCAATATAATTAATTTCTACTTCAAATTCTCCACCATAACCTTCACATCAATCCGTTCAACCGAACCACTTCTCCCAAAAACTTCCTCACTAACCGCCAAATCCAACTCCGAAATCGAACCATCAACACGAACAACCGAAATACTATTCTCCTCCGCAATCGTATAAACAACAGGAACTTGACAGTACGTAAACGCCAAAGAACCAGCAGCTAATTCGATTTGTTTCGCTTCGCCGTTGACATTGACATAATCAAAGGTTTGTGGTGCAGATAAGAACTCGTTTTGTTGTAACAAACAAGGATAGAAAACCAAGTGTCCTTGTTCCACAAAAACGCCTAACTCACCGAAACGAGCCAAGACATCTTCTTTCACTTGTCCAGTCATTCCTGGTTGTTGAGCACCTCGACCTGCTGGTGTGTGTGAATATGGATCGGTTGGAAATGCACCGTATAATTCTGGTGATTTGTGAACACCGATTCCTGCGTTGATTTCGTAATAATGTTCTAACAAACGTCCGATAGTTTCGGCACTTTCGCCAGCTTCCATCGCTTGAAAACAACATTCTTGAACGGCTAATAACAACTTAGAAACCATGTGCCAGTACGTCGAACCTAAACCTTCGTAACCGAAGAATGTACCTGAACGTCCCGTGAACTCTTTGTGATTAAAGACTTCTTCGAATGTTTGTAACACCAAATCGCTGTCCGCTTTCGCTAAATCGGCATAATCCGACGTTGCGAAATTGTCTAAAGCAGCTTTCACATCGTTGGCATTTCTAAAGTTGCCGTTGAAGTGATATTCGCCTCGCACGTCTTTTTCAATCAATTGTGTGTTACCGTCAGCGACTAATTTTTGTAACAATTCGCTGTTAGAAACAGAAGCTGTTGCAATTTTATTTTTAGCTAAAAATCCTTTTAAATCCTTGTTTGGATAAAGCAAGTAAGTGTATTGATCTTCACGGAACAAGGCACTTTTTTTCATTCCATCTAAGACTTTTAAAATATCTTTTGACGGCAAATATTTCGCACTCAAAACGGCAACTTGACCTTCTAACATTTCCGCTAAATATGACACTGAAACTTCCGTATCGCTTTCAACCGTCATTAAGTTATAAGCGTGATATAAGTCATCCGTGCGTTTGTTCGCATCAATTGAATGTTCTAAATATGCTAATGCTAAATCAACGAATTGTTGCAATTGTCCTTTTGTAATCGCTACTTTTTTGCCCGAAAAAGATTGTTCGTAGATTGTCCAACGGAAATCACTTCCTGCTTGTCCCAAACCATCTAAAACCGTTTTTCTGTCGGTATCGTTGATTTTTCCGCTTAACAAGCCTTTATTTTCCTCGAATGTTGTGACGACTTTATTAAAAAACGTTGCTAATTCTTCTGAAATTTCCACTTCATTGACGCTCGTATTTGCAAAAATCGGCTGGAAGAAACTCATGAAACGTCTTAAATAATATAACGTTACCATCGAAACGCCATTTCCAACTAAGGCGTTATTCGCATCATTCCATTCTGGACGTTGTGTGTTCATCCAAATTCCGCCTTCAGGAATGAAGTTGGAGATTTTAGCTAAGGTTGTTGCTAAGATTTTTTCAATGAAATTGACTTTGTAAATCTCGCCATTTGCAGCTTGCAATAATCCTCCGTCAGCACCAATTTCATCACGTCTTGCACGAATTGCATGGTCATCAGCTTCGTCAAAAATAACCGTATCTTTTGCATTTTTTAAGGTATCAGCATACGACTTGATTTTGTACGGAACGTTGGCATAGACGAAAATGTTTTTATCAAAATTCCCTTCCAAACTTCCTGGAGCGTGATTTTCGATAAATTCCAAGAATTTCAACAAATAGATAATTTGGTGATCTCCCCAATATCCGATGTACGACCAAGGATCATCTGGCTCGATTGCTTCCCAATCAAAACCATCTTTTGTCACACGATAAGGATTGTAACCATCGAAAGTTGAAGCATTCAAAAACTTGTGAATCATGCTTTCGATAAACTGCGGATAAGAATGTACTAAGGCTTCCCAGTTTTGAAAAATGTCCCGCCAGTTTCCTTGATAATCTAAGATTTTTGAACCATCAATTTCACTTTGTGTATTAATCGAAAACTTGTTCCACGGACGACTCGGATCACCATGTCGGCGACTAAATTTCAATGGTAAATATTCAAAACATAATCTTTGAAAATCGCTATCATCATTGGCAGCAGCCAATTCTTTCAATTCTGGTAAGGAAAATTCTGCTGGTAAAGCGTCGATTTTACTTTTGAAAGTTTCAAAAACGGCTTTATTGGCTTTCGCCAAATATTTACGAAAATCCCAACGTTCGATTTGGAAATTATTATCAAAAATTCCACCTCGCATAATGTTGAATAACGTATTTGCAAAGTGTCTTGTGTCTCTCAAATTATCAGCTGTCAACTGCAAACCGTCAGAAGCAGCGTTTAAATTGATTAGGTTTTTCGTTCCATTTTCTATGTCAGTGTTTACGGCTTCCGCCAAATTTGCATCGTTGTTGATACGTTCAATCATTGCGACAACGCCAGAATGATTTTGATTAACATTCGCTACAATTATCCAATTTTCAGAAGCATTTGCGTCAAGCGTAATTGTTGCATTCATGAAGTATGCACCTTTTTCCGCTTTTACATCGGTTTCTTCACTAACCGTTTGACCTTTTCTAAAATTATCAACTTGCAATGGAGAAACTAAATATTGGCAACCTTCCAAACCAATTGACCAAGCAACATTCGCTTTCAAGGCTTCACTCGGTTCAGCTCTATCGACCAAAATCGCACTCAATGCAAAAATTCCCAAACCACTTTCCTTATCTAACTCATTGCGTTTATAAGCATCAACTAAATTACTCAATGAATTTTGCTGATAATCACCAATTCCAGCAGGAACGATATTTTGAATTCCATCTAAGATTTCAACTTTTACAGCTTCCGCTGAATTATTCTTCAAAGTCGCTTTACGAACAAAACCAAATTCATTACTTGAGTTCCAAGCATATTGAAATGTCAATCCTAAGTCGTGATTGATTTCTTCAAAAATGACTTTGTTGCCGTAAGTGTTTTTATATAAATTTCGGCTCACATTATATTGTCCATCAAAACGCTCCGAAAGCGGTTCCCAGATTTGTATTTTGCCGTCTTTTTCTACTCTGAAAATACTTTTGCTTCCCGAAATATCAGCTGTTTCCATGATTTTATCCGAGGTATAATACGGAAATAACGAAAACTGAGCATTTTTTCTACCAGCAGTTAATCCGCCATTGCTACCGATAAATAACCAATGATTCGAGTCACTTACGATGCTCATGAAAAACGTTTCCATTTTATCACAATTGGCGATTTTAAAGTAGTTTTCATTGTCAATCGCTACTTGACTAATTGCTACGCCTGTGTTGTTCGGTTTTACTTGTGTTGTATTCATTCCTATAATTTGTTGTATTGAAAAAGGTCATTATAAAGTGTCAAATATATTGAAAATACTTAAAGCAATTTCAAATTTAAATAAGGTTGACACGATAATTTATAATATCTGAATTTGTATTTTTTTAAGATTATCAAAATTATATAATATTTTGGTTACACGAAATTTTTAGTAGTGTAATAGTAACACTTTGAGCAGTATTTGGTAGAATGATGTAGTGTTGATGTAGTATTTTTGTAGGTTACATCATGTGAGAAAGTGAGGTTTTGGGCATTAAAAAGCTATTACCTTGATTATACTTTACAATCTAAAAATCCAAACCTATTTCCGTCATTCCGTACTTGATGCGGAATGACGGAAATAGAGAAAACAAAAACCGTATCAGTTTTGAAGTTGATACGGTTTGATTAAAAATTATTCTAAATTCAATCTATCTAATCGAAATGTTCGCCATTGAGTGCCGTTTGTTGTTTCTTCTACATACCGTAAAAAGCCTTTTTCTAATGTTTTCAAACTACCAACTGCTAATACTTCTGCTGTTCTTTTTTCTCCATTATCTTTTGTAAACTCAACCATTGTCGTATGTCCAGATTGCATTTTTGTAATCTTCCATGCCGCTTTTAGCGCATGTGACCAATTATCATATTCATTACGTGTAGAATGTGCGATTTGAAATACTTTGCTTCTTACGTTTGCCATAAAATTATATGATTTATTGTTTAAATAATATGTCTTTAAAACAATATAAATATACGGTTTTTTTAGCGTTTTTCCAAATTTTTTATAAGAATATTCTAACTAAAATTGTATTTTAAATATTTGATAATTAGTCTATTATGAATTAATAATTAATTAATGTATGTTATTATTTTAAATAAAGTTTTAATTAAATTTTTTGACAAAAATCATGGATTCTAAAATTTTTGTTACTGTAATACTTTTAGTAATAAATTGTATTTTAGAGAAGTCATATCAAAGTTGATTTTAAAGGATAAAAATCGCTTTTTAAATATCCTGACAACTTCTAAACGCTATGACTTGTTTTCTTGAAAATTAGCAATAAAATATCATCAATAAAATCAAATCAAGTTGAAAGAAATTAAAGTCAAAAAAGGTCAAATACTTCAAAAACCAGGTGAATATAATAGTAAAGGTTATTTAGTAAAATCAGGATTATTACGAAGTTATTCGATTGATGAAAAAGGAAAAGAACATATTTTTATGTTTGCTCCTGAAGACTGGACAATTGCCGATTATACTTCTAAATTTGAACCAACAAATTTATTTATTGATGCTTTAGAAGATTCAACATTGATTCGAATAGAAAAAGATTTTGGGGCAATAAAATCTAAAGAAGTCATAAAACTAATTAGACGAGCTCATGTACTTCAGAATCGGATTGTCATGTTAATGAGTTCGCCTGCAATCGAGCGATATGAACATTTTGTAGAAACATATCCTGATATTATACAAAGAGTTCCGCAACGAATGATAGCATCTTATCTTGGAATTACGCCCGAAGCATTGAGTGCTGTAAAGCGAAAACGTGTGAAAAAACAGTAATGATTTCTTAATATAGATTAATGGATAGCTTCTTTTTCGTGCTTACTTTTGTGTTATTGTTAATAAAAAAGCAGTTACAAATGAAAAATATTAAAAGAGTTTATTGGGCAAGTACAGGACTTTTAACAGCGTTGATGTTAATGTCTGCTGGAATGTATTTTTTTAATAATGAAATGGTAAGCGAAACATTTACCAAATTAGGATTTCCAACGTATATTATTTATCCATTGGCTGTCGCCAAAATATTAGGTTTGATTGCAATATGGACGGAAAAATCAAAAGCACTAAAAGAATGGGCTTATGCTGGTTTCTTTTTCGATTTTGTATTAGCAACTTCGGCTCATATTGCAATAAATGATGGTGAATTTGCTCCAGCTTTGGTCGCTATTATTTTGTTATTTATTTCGTACTTTACGTGGAAAAAATTAGAGGAATAATACTTAAATAAATTCTATGAAAGAAATGTGGAATAGTCGGTACAGCGACTCAAAGTATGCTTATGGAACAACTCCAAACGCTTTTTTCAAAACGATTATTGATAAATATAATCCACAAGGAAAAATCTTATTACCAGCAGAAGGTGAAGGTCGAAATGCGATTTATGCTGCAAAAAAGGGTTTAGATGTTTTTGCTTTTGATATTAGCATCGAAGGAAAAAAGAAAGCGGAAAAACTCGCTGAAGAAGAAAATGTAACAATTCATTATGAAGTTGGGGAGTTTTTTGATTTGGATTTGGTAAACGAAAAGTTTGATGTTTCCGCTTTGATTTATGCACATTTTCCGCCTTCGATTTTATCAAAAATTTATCAGAAAGTAGCAGAATTAATGAAGCCAAATGGATTGATAATCTTAGAAGGTTTTAGTACGAATCATTTACCATTCCGAGCTAAAAATCCGAAAGTTGGAGGTCCTGGAAAGAAAGAAATGTTATTTTCAAAAGCAACAATTCAAGAGAATTTTCCGAATTTTGAGATACTTCAATTAGAAGAGATTGAAGTCGAACTCAAAGAAGGTTTGTATCATAATGGAATAGGAAAAGTGATACGATTTGTGGGAAAGAAAAAATAAGTAATTCAAGTTACGAATTAAGTATTAATTTTTTGGTATTCAACATTAAAAGCGATTTCGAGGTTTTCGGAATCGCTTTTTCCGTTTATGTAAACAGGAATCAAGTTTTTCTGTTAAAATAAACAACTCTTTTTTATAATATATCATACTTTTAGTCAATTCAGACGTTATAAAAAATAAATAAGGGCAAACGCATCAGAATGATTCTAATTATCATTAAAGCATTTCCATAAGTTGAAATATTATACTCATGCAGATTATCACAGATTTTCGCAGATACTTTGATTGATCTCTCAATAAAACTACAATTTACAAAGTAAATAATATAAAATCTGCATTGGAAACTGCGAAAATCTGCGTGAGCAATTTCTGATGCGTCTGCCCTTAAAACAAACGACAAAAAACTTAATTTTTATGAATTATACAGTACAATGTTTTTTTATACTAACACTATTTTTGAATTGCCATTCTGTATTTGGACAACAAGTTGTACCGATTATTAGCCACAATACAAATACGAGTGGACAAGTAGAATTGGAAATCAATTCCAGTTCGGATAAATATTATATTTTAAGTGTTCGAAATCATGTAGATTCGACTTTTGATATTATGACATCGATGGTTTTAGGAGAAGATGGAACGATGATTATTTCCGAATCTTTGAGTGGTTATCCGATAGAACATTATCAAATTATGGAATACAATATCAGTACACCGGATGATGTTGATGAAGATGGAATTGATGATATAACAGAGTTTCAAAATATTCCAACGCAAAGCCCAATCAATGCTGCACCTGAAATTTTGGAAGAAGATGGCTTAGTATTTATTGATACATTTACGACGTTCAAGAAATTGACAGTTATTAAAGATCGTGTTTTGTTTTCAGAATTTTTGAATGGAAAAGGTTTTGTGAAATATATTATTACTGATTTTTATACGAATCCAAAAATCTATTTTATTAATACCTTCAAGCATACTTTACACGCTGATTTTGCTAATGAAATTGGGATTAATTACCTTGGGAATGATATTAAAAAAGGACAAATTATTTATCATCCGACAAGTTTTGCTAACAATGGAACATTAGGTGCATACGCTTTTAATTATAGTAATGGATTTCCTGAAGATTTCGATGTTGTGCGTAGAACACACGAATTGTTGGCTGCAAATATGCCTTTTATTGAAAATAATTTAGCGTATTTTATTACGGCTGCAAATCAGGCTCAATATGAGCAAGATTCAATATTGCACACACAATCAAGAGTGCCTGTATTGTTGGAAGCGGACGCTTATGGCGATGTGGATTATTGGGGATTAAACCCGTCAGAAGGATTTGGTTTGTTTCGCCAAATCGTTGGTGATGAAGTACCAGGCCCAAAAGATATTGTCTTGTATGAACAATTGCCAAACGCTTTGCCTCGTGTCGGTGGTATTATGACTTCCGTGATTCAAACACCATTGTCGCATGTGAACTTGCGAGCCATTCAAAATGAGATTCCTAATGCTTTTATTCGTGATCCGTTGTTGATTGATTCGATTGCTGACTTATTGAATAAATATATTTATTTCAAAGTCGAACAAGATAGTTATGTGATTCGAGAAGCGACTCTTGAGGAAGTGAATACTTGGTTTGATAATATTCGACCGACCAAAGAACAAACGCCACCTTTAAACTTAGATTATACGTCAATTTTGCCTTTAGATGATATTAAATTTATCATGTTCGATGGATTCGGAGCGAAGTGTGCGAATGTTGCTACAATGCGAAGGTTCGGTTTTCCCGATGGAACTATTCCAGATGGTTTTGGCGTTCCGTTCTACTTTTATCAAGAATTTATGAAGCATAATGGGTTGTTTAAAGAAATAGAAACAATCATTAATAGTGCTGAATTTCAAGCAGATAGAAATGTACGTGATGAAATGCTGTTCGCTTTTCGAGAAAAAATAAGGTCGGGACGAATGCCAAATTGGATGTTGGTAGAATTACAAAGAATGCAAACATCATTTCCAAAAGAAACACCAATTCGTGTTCGTTCGAGTACAAATAATGAAGACTTACCAGGGTTTAATGGAGCTGGTTTATACGATTCTCGAACACATTATGAAATTGAAGGACACATTGCAAAATCAATTAAACAAATTTATGCAAGTTTGTGGAATTTGAGAGCGTTTGAAGAACGAGATTTCTATAGAGTCAATCACTTTACAGCGTCAATGGGAATATTGTGTCATCCAAGTTATCAAGACGAAAAGGCAAATGGTGTTGGTGTAAGTATTGATCCTATTTATGGCACAAGCAATACGTTTTATTTAAACTCACAAGTAGGCGAAGAGTTGATTACAAATCCAAGTGGAACGGTGCTTCCTGAAGAAATTTTATTAGATAGAGTTTGGATAAATTTTGATGATTATATTGTTATTCAACGGTCTAATTTAATATCAGAAGATAGCGTTATTTTGAGCCGATTAGATTTGAATGCAATGCGAAAATATCTGACAACGATTCATGATGAATTTGCTAAATTATATCATGCAGAAGGTTTGGAAGATTTCGCAATGGATATCGAATACAAAATTACAAGTGACGACCGATTGATTATCAAACAAGCTCGACCGTGGGTTTCGTTTGTGTTAGAAGAGGAATTTGCGAATCCTGAAATAGAGAATATCAAAATGACGGTTTTTCCAAATCCTGCGGACAAATCCATTACGTTGGCTTGTGAAGAATGTCATATTACAGCCGTCAAAATCACGAATATTTTAGGGCAATCTATCGAACCCGTAGTTATTAATTATCCAACAACGGCAAGTGTTCGGGTAGATGTGCAAGAATTGCCGAAAGGCGTTTATGTCATCAGTGGTTTTGTGACGAATAATAATCAATTCTATTCGATGAAGTTTGTGAAGCAGTAATTACAATATATTCATATGTCGTTGATATTTAGGGAATAGATTATTTATTACCTATTCCCTAACGTGGCGAAGCCTCTATCATAGCTGCGGGTTACGAGTCTACTTAATTTAGATTGCAGATTATCGTAAAAATCACTAATTACAGCAAAACACATTACGAATTATTTTAAACCGAGAATAGCTGGAGTTATATCGCCCTAAAATAATTAACTATTCAAAAGAATAACAAACCTAAAAACAATAATATACGTATATTAAAGAAATTCTCACTTTTGATTTTTAAAGTTATAAACAATAATTAATCTATGAAGTATTATTTCTCTATTATTCTATTATTATTCACACTCATTGTTAATGCACAAACCATCTATCTTAGCACTTTAGATGATCGTTTACTTCGATTGAATATTGAAGATTGTCAATATGATTTTGTTACAGATATACAAACAAGTATAGGTGTAACCGATATTTCATTTCATCCAAATCGAAATCTTTACGGCATTGATTACGATGGTAATCTTTTTGAAATTGATACTATTTCTGGCGTTATTAATACAATACATTCTTTTTCTATTGATCAGCTTTATAATTCTTTAACGATTGCTGATGATGGTCAAATTTATGCTTGTGGCAGTGGAGGTGAGTTGATGTCTTATGATTTGACAATGGCAATTGAGACCTATCATGGAGATATTCCTTTTTCTGCGTCAGGTGACTTAACATTTTTTAATGGTGATTTATATGCTGCCGTTAGCGGTAACAGAATCGTCAAAGTGGATATTGATACTCCTGAAAATAGCGAAGTCATAATTGAAGGAAGTGATGCGTTTAGTGTATTCGGGATTATAACTTATATAGATGAATGTCGAATTATCAGAACATATGCTGTATCTGACGGTAAATCAAATATCTACGAAATTGATTTTGATACGAAATCATTACAATCAATTTGTAACTTAGATATTCGTGCTGGTGGCGGAGCAAGTACCTTTGAATTTTTGGGTGCAAGTGCTGCTATTAATATTGAAAGACTGGATACACTTAGACCAGATTGTGATGTTAATAATGGAACAATAATAGTCAATGCTGTCGCTGATACTGGAACGATAAGTTTCTCTATTGATGGAATGAATTTTCAACCTACAGGTATTTTTGAAAATCTTCCTGTTGGTGATTATAGAGTCATTATCAACAATGATATTGGTTGTCCTATTTATCGAGATTTTGTCTTGACTGATGGAAGTACAACCATGATTACTAATATTAGAAAAGGTGATACTAAGTGTATAGAAAATGAAGGTTTTATAGCGATTACTGCCGAAGGTGGAACTGGCAATTTACAATATTCAATTGATAATATTATTTATCAATCTGACAATATTATTCGAAATTTGACCGAGGGAGAATACAATATTTATATAAAAGATGAAAAAGGTTGTAGAATCGATTCTATTGTAATAATTCTTCAAAATGATTGTGATATTTATATTCCAAATGCTTTCTCTCCGAATAATGATGGTATCAATGATTTGTTTAGGATTTATCCAAGTTCTAATTTTTTAGGACGGGCTTTAAGTTTCAAAATATTTGATAGATGGGGCGGATTAATGTTTGAAAGGGCTGATTTTGATATTCAAACTATCGGCTGGGACGGAATATATCGAGGAAAAACAATGAATCCCGGAACTTATATTTATGTGATTGAAGTCGAAATGGAAAATGGAGAAAAACAACTACTGAAAGGTGATGTTACTTTATTAAGGTAAAAAAATTATGGTTCTTTGAAAAATCCAGTGAAATAATAAAAATTTGAAATCTATCAAGATTGTTTTTTGTGTTGACGTGTTGACGTTGGTATAACATCAACACATCAACACAAAAAACGAACTCAAATAATTCGTATGTTTAGGTTTATCACCAGATTTTTCAAAGAACCATCCACTATTTATCTTCTCTACCATTTTTACTATAACCTCTTATCAATAAAGGAATCCAACCGATTATAGGTAAAAAATAGAACAATGAAAACGCATGACGAATAAGTGTCCAAAGAAAACCGAAAAAGCCAAAATTCATATTAATAGGCGTTCCATCTTTTTGAAATTGCTTGTATTGACGCTCGTGTTCTGCGAATAAAAACGGCCAAAACATTGGTAAAAAGAACCAGAAACGATTGATTTTTTTTAATTGTGCTTTGAACAATTCGCCCCATTTATAAGGTTGTTGTCCGTATTTATCAGCGGCTTCAGTGAGTTGTATTTGCATTTCTGCCTTGACTTTTTCGGTGATTTCTCGGAGTTCTTCCATCGTCAAATCCTCAAAATCTTTATCTGTCATTAAGTATGGTCGAATTCGTTTTCCACGAACATAAATCAAATTGGCAGGTAAGCCAAAGTAAAAAACCCAAGGTTGAATAAACATCAATATCGTCAAGATTCCAAGTGGGAAAAACGGAATGCCGATTTTATTTACCAAGTTATTTAACCATTTTGACCGATAACTGTGTGGATTAATATACTCTGCATTTATCGTCGAAACTGGAATGACATCCGTTTTGTGTTTCAAACTCATTCGCACAAACGATGACGAAAATCGCTGCAATTGATATCGACGATTAAACCCTTTTCCAATACCTGGAACACCTTCAGGATAAATCAAAACATCGGCTTCATTAAAGTGCATTAAAGTTTCAAAATTCAAAGAAGTTGCATCAATTCCTCCAACTCGTTTCCACATATATGGAATCATATACGGACTCATTAGGTAGGTTTCAGATAACATCGGTGCAGTCAATGGACGAATTGAAGGACGATTATCTTTTTTGCTATTTGCGTATAATGCCGCTCCAAAAACCATCGCATCCCAAGGAAAAGACATACCGGAATGATTACTAATGAAAATCAACGGTTTATCATTTTTCATTGGCTCAGGATATTTCTCAAAATTAACCATTTTGGCTCGGAAATAAACTTCGTTCAATGGCTGGAAAAGGTTTCTTTCCATACTATCAGTATAAGCTGAATCATAAAACTGTGTATAGATAGCTTTGTTTTTATCAATCAGTTCTTGTATTTCTTCCTCTGATGATTTCCTGATATTTGTCCGTTGTAAAGTTATACTTGTCATCTGCTGACGATTTTAAATTGATAAATTTGAAGCGTTTCTTTTCGTTCATTCAAATCTAATCATTTTTTTGGAAAAACACCATATCGTCAAGCTCCAGCTTTGTAGAAAAACAGAGATAATAAAGAGGTTAAATTTTTATTGTAAGTAATAGAAATAGGTTATATTTCGCCGAAATAGGTGAAAAAAATAATTTCAATGAGATATAATTTTTTTTTTTGCCAAAATGAATAAAAAATAGCAATTTTGATAAATTGTACTTCTGTAAGATTTAAGATGAAAAAGTAAACGATATTGTTATAAACAATATTTGTAATACCGAATAAATTTAAATAATCAAAACTTTTTGATTGATTACAGCTATAATTCATAACTAAAAAATTAATTGACTATGAAATTAAAATACATTTTAATCCTTTTGATTTTTTCGGCAATAGGATTTCAGGCAACGGCACAAGAGTTAAAAGAAGAGATTCGTAAAGCAACGGAAGAGTATATTGAAATCAATCAAAAGCTTGATGTTGATGGAATCATGGAAAAAGTTTATCCTAAAATTTTTGATATTGTTCCTAAAGAAGCATTCAAACAACAATATAAACAACTGTTTGAAAGTGAAGAGATGCTTGTTGGGTTTGGAAGTTTTTTTATTACAGATATTTTAGATAAAACAGTCAAATACAAAGGAGAAACTTTTGGAATCGTTCGATATAAATTCGATATGACAATGAAGTTTAAAGATAATAGTGCTGATGAGTATATTTTAGCGGCATTCAATGAGCAATACGGTGAAGATAAAGTGTCTTACGATAAGGAGACTTCTACATTTTCATTAAATATGGATAGTGAAATGTTCGCTATCAAATCGGATGGAAAATGGTATTTTTTGGAAAATAAACCGGAGTTAGAAGCGATTATCGGGCAGTTGATTCCTGATGAAGTGCGTGAAAAATTTGGTGATGCTATTAAATCAGAATAAAACAATCTACGCCCGATTTCCGACGTTCAAACTTCGGAAATCGGACTTCGAAAATCAAAATTCAATTGAAAAATCTATACATTATATTATCTATTATTTGCCTTACGACAATAGCTTGTTCTAATAATAATGAAAATTCGAAAATTAATAAATTGGAGAAAAAAAATACTGAAGAGGCTACAGAACAAAGTACGAATTATACAATCACAAAAGATACGATAACAGAACAAGCGGCTCAAGAGGAAAAAATAGAAGGAGAAATAGAAGAATCGGTAGAGACTAAAAAGCTGGAAAAGGAAATAATGACCAGAAAAGGAAAACCTGAAAAATCTCGTCAAGCCTTTTCAACTCCTTCGGTTGAGAAATCGAAACCATTTGATACAGATTATTTGATGGGAAAGTTCAATCCAAACTCACATCCAGATTTTTCATCAATAGCAGGAAAATATGCGTCAAAAGGTGGAATGAGAATGCGAACAGACGCATACAAGGCATATCAAGAAATGTTTAAAGCGGCTAAAAAAGATGGTGTGACGCTAAAGATTATTTCTGCAACTCGACCATTTCATCATCAAAAATCTATTTGGGAAGCCAAATGGAATGGACAACGTAAAGTTGATGGTAAGATGTTGTCGAAAAACATGGAACCAAAACAGAAAGCTATGAAAATCTTGCGTTGGTCATCAATGCCTGGTACTTCTCGTCATCATTGGGGAACGGATGTAGATATTAATAACTTGAATAATAGCTATTTTGAAAGTGGTAAAGGCAAGAAAGAATATGATTGGCTAATTACAAATGCTTCAACTTATGGGTTTTGTCAAGTGTATTCTGTCATGGACCAAACTCGACCAGACGGTTATCAGGAAGAAAAATGGCATTGGTCATACATTCCTGTCGCTCGGGAGTTGACACAATTATATAAACAAAAATTGTCAAATGGTGATATTGGCGGCTTCACTGGTTCAGAATCTGCCGAACTCATTGACGTGAAAACAAAATATGTTTTAGGCATCAATCCGAAATGTGAGTAAGTAGTTTGAGTAGTTTAAGTGGTGTCGTAGTTTAAGTAGTTCCAACGAACTCAAAACTACTCAAACTACTGTAATAACTCAAAAGTTTTTGATAGTTATTTCATCAATTGCACCGTAGCTTTACAGAGTGACCGACAATAATAAAATTTATATAATTTTATTATTTAAAAAAAATCATAATCAACTATTTATAAATTGGGGTTAAATTAATAATTTAATTCCCGTTCAGTCTGTAAAGCTGTGGTGCAATTGATGAAAAAATTGTCTAATTTATTTATAAATATTAACTATCAATAATTCATGATTCATTGCACTACTTAAACTACTAAAACTACTTAAACTAAAAAAATGTGTGGACGATATTCATTTGCGGTTTCTAAGGAAAAAGTTAATAAACATTTTGGCTTGTCGATTCAAGATGACTTGACAAAACGGTATAATATTGCACCAACGCAAGTTGCGTATGTGATTGCAAATGATGATCCTGAAGAACTACAACAGTTCAAGTGGGGATTAGTGCCAAACTGGGCAAAGTCAGCAGATTTTGGTAGTAATTTGATTAATGCACGAAGTGAAAGTATTGCGACAAAACCGTCATTTCGAATGTCGATTCGCAAAAATCGTTGTTTGATTTTGTCGGATGGTTTTTATGAGTGGAAAAAATATGGTAGTAAAAAAATTCCTCATCGTATTATTTCCAAAAAATCCCAATTATTAGTATTTGCAGGACTTTGGGACGAGTGGCAAGGCGAAAAAACGTTTACGATTATTACAACAACACCAAATGAAGAAATGAAATCTATTCATAATCGAATGCCTGTGATTTTGCCAACGATTGATGACCAAAAACGTTGGTTGTCTGATATGCCTTTGAAGGAGGTTTTAGCAATGTTAAAGCCCGTAGAAGACAATACTTTGAAGATTTATGCCGTTTCGGATAAGTTAAATAAAGTGGATTATGATGAATCAGATTTATGGAAAGAAGTAAAAGCTCCACCAACTTTATTTGATTTTACGTAGCATTTATAACATTGTTCGTTTAATCAGGTTAAAAACCTGATTCTTTAGATGGTTCTCTGATGAGGAATACTCGAATAGTAGAAAATCTGTTCTTAAAATCGGAATTTTAGCTTTTTCACCAGCTTCTTGAACTGAACAATATCTAAAGAATCGGATTTTAATCCGATTAAACGCATAATATTGAACAGTTACGATTTTACTTAAAACTTGGTGATTCGCAAAAGTTACAATTTTAAATATATAATAAATATGAAATTTTACGTATCATTTATTTTTACATTTTTAACATTCCAAATTGGAATGGCACAAGAAACGGCTGATTCTATTCCGAACGATACGATTTATAAGTTTGTGGAACAAATGCCTGTTTTTGGTAATTGTACCGATTTGTTAGGTGAAGACGAACGCAATGCTTGTAGTCATAATCAATTGATGTTGTATGTTTTAGGTAAGTTGCCTTTAGCAGAAAATATTACAGTCAATAATATTGAAATCGGTGAAACGATAGTTCGATTTGTGATTGATGAAAATGGTGATGTTCAAAATGTACGATTGATAAAAGGTATTGATAAAGAATTTGATAAAATGTATACAGAAATATTCAGAACGATGCCTCAATGGCAAGCTGGCGAAAAATCGGAAAAATCGGTAAAAGTAGAAATGACTTTACCAATGAAGGTTCACTTTTAGATTTTTACAAATTATTGGGTAATAAGATAAAAAACGTTGCACCTTTATTTTTACCATTTGATTCTACCCAAATTTCACCTTTGTGGCGTTCCATTATTTTTTTACAAATAGACAAACCTAAGCCTGTTCCTTCGTACTCGTCTTGACCATGTAAGCGTTGAAATAGTAAAAAAATACGGTCGGAATATTCTTTTTCTATACCGATTCCATTATCCGAAATCATAAACAAGGTTTGTTTTTCATTATGTGGCTGACTTGATATTTTTATAACTGGTTGAATGTCATCTTGTCGAAATTTAATAGCATTAGAAATTAAATTTTGAAACAATAAAGTCATTTGATTAAAACTTGCATTAATAGTCGGAAGCTCGTCATATTCAATAATAGCATCACTTTCTTGAATCGAAATATTTAGATTATATTTGACCATATCCATAATCAAATCAAACTCAACTGGCTCAAAATCAATTGTTTTTTTGGAAGCACGAGAATACAGTAATAAATCGTCGATTAAGTTACCTAATTGCTTTACACCAGTTAAGATAAAGCTCAAATATTCCTTTGCATCTGCTGTCAATTCTTCAGGAAAACTATGTTCCAGAAGTTGAGCAAAACTCGTAATATTTCGTAAAGGTGCTTTTAAATCATGCGAAATAACGTAGGCAAACTGTTGTAAATCTTCGTTTGAGCGTTTTAAAGCAGTCGTTTGTTCGGCTATTTTTTGTTTAGCAATGTTTCGTTTGTCTATTTCTAATCGTAGTTGTTCGTTTGCACGATAATTATTGATATAAAAACCTGCTTGATGACTTAAAGCAGTAAATGCATCAATATCTAATTGAGCAAAATCGTTTGTCTGTTTATTATTTCCACAAATAACAAATCCATAAAAATCGCCATTACGCTTAAATATCGGACAAATCGCTGATTCTACTAATGCTAAGGCTTCGAAATATTTGGCTAACTTAACATTGGATTTATTGGTAAAACTACTATTTTGATTTTCTAAATGTTGAATATTAAAAGGAATAGGTTGAATTGTATTTAAAGAAGCGAAACCATGAAAATAAATTGGATAAAGAGAATTATCCTTTTCAAAATATTCTAAAATCATACAATTATTAAAACGGAATATTGTTGAAAATGTATTCAACGTAAGTTCCAACAAAGTTGGAAAATCTTGTGTATTAATAGCAGCCGAATTATAATCTTGAATCGCTTTATAAAGCGTTACAGAATTTTCTAACTTAGTTATTATCAGGTTATTTGAAATCATAATAAAGACAGTAATATTTGTTTAAGAAGTAGATTATATGTTTCCTATTTCTTTTTTATCAGTTACAATAATGATACTAAGTATTTATATAAATTAGTAAAACTGAACAATTGACAAATTAATGAGTAAATGATTACACTTCTAAAAGTTCATATTAAAATAAAATTACAATTTTAATATTTTGTTAAAACTATTGATTTTACTTAGTTGTGGGTTAATTATTGTTGAGTTGTATGTATCTTTTTTCTATAAAATTTATTACTATTTGTGTAATAAATTTATTAATTCAAAAGTTTTATTGGAATAACATCATAATACAACTTACAATACAAAAACTACTAAAATTAAAATTATTATGTTTACCTATGAGAATAGATTTACAGTAAAAGCGTTTTGCGTATTTTTTATCTTTTTGATGATTGGCACAACAACAATTTCAGCACAAAGAAAGTCCGCTGCTCAACTTTCTTCTGAAGAAGAAATTGACAATAAGCGTATGGAAGTAAATACTTTACGAAGCGATATTTCAGCAAAGAAAATAGAAATCGAAGGCAAACAATCCATTTTTAACCAACGAAAAGCAGCTTATGCCGCAGAAGAGCAACGTATCGAAGCACGAGATAATGCAGTGAAAAATCGAGAAAGTTGTATGTCTAATCTGTTAGCAGATGTTCTACCTTATTTTGCAACGGAAGTTATCACAGACTATTCGACTCAAAAAGGCGGTGGAGCTGGAGCAAAAAAAATTGAGAAATATGCCTTCGCTCAAAAAATGATGGAAGTGCTTGAACCTGCTTACCGATTAGCACACAAAGAATATTTATCAACTTTTGTTGATAATAGTGATAGAATGGGATTTGCAGCTTATGCAGATGAAACTTTTGATGAATACTTTTTGGGTGGCGTTGGTAGAAGCGGAGATACTTTAGAAGGTATCTTGAGTGAACATTTTCATCCAAAAAATTTACCAGCAGTACATGATGTCGCTCAGCCTTTAGCGGATAGATACATTGGAAATTTGGAAGCCTTAAATTATGCCGATACGAAAACTATGAATATGGCGAAAGCAATGCCAATTCAGTTTTATGTCGGTTGGGACAGATTTGTGAATGATTGCGGAATGATTGTCGTTAGTACGATGAAAGACAAACGCCGTAAAGAACGAGTGCCAGAAGTCGCTGCACAAACGAAATTAGGTGTAGAGTTGAGAGAAGAATTTTTGCATTTAGAAGAACTAAAAGCTCAACGTCAAGCAATGGAAGAAGAGTTATATATTGCTGATAGTAACTTGAAATTCTTAGAAGAATCTTATATGAAACTTTATAAAAAAAGTTACTAATTTTTTGATAACTGGTGATTGGTGATTAGAATTTATTCATCACCAATCACCAATCACCAATCATCAATCACTAATTCTTATAATGCAAAGTCTTTACTGTTTTCCCATTGTATTTGAGTGATAACTCTAAAGAATTGCTGTCAATTTCATCAATCTTCAGTCGTTGAATATCTTGAAGTTCTAAGTATTTATTGCCCATAATTTTTACAGAATGTTTTTCACCATCCGTTGTATTAATAATATTCATACCATCTCGCATTTCCATCGTACCATCGACCTTTTCCAGGTAGCTATGGTAAGTTGTTCGAGTGATTGATTTATAATACTGAATATCAATATAATCTTTGCCCGCTTCATTGACGTAAGTCCAACTAAAATCCACATTGCCACGACGACCTGAACCATCAAGATTAAAGTCATAATCAAAAAACTTAGTCATATCAGACGCATCTTCTCCTTTCCAACTTCCTACAATCAATTCTGCTTTTGATTGTTTAATATTTAAAGTAGGTTGTGTTGTTTCAGTAGGAGTAGTTTCCGTAGGTTTTGTAGGTTTTGCTGGTGCTTCATCTTCTGGTGTGACATAAATGGTACTCGTAAATTCATCAACTTTTGCATCAGCGTTATTATCTAATACAAATCCTTCGTGTAGTTCTAATTTTTGAATTACATTGGTTAAGGCTTCGCCAAAAGAACTTGAAAAATCTGTTTTATTGCCAACTAAAGAAAATAATAAAGCATTATTTGTTGGGAATTTTACATCATTTCCTTGATCATAATAACAAGCAATGGTATTTTCATCTTCATACACAATTGTCCAAAATTCTATTTCCCAGCGTTCCTTAGAATCTGCGTTATCTTGACCTCTTAACGTTCCCCAAATTTCGCCATTTAATGGATAGATTTGAGCCTGAAGTGTCGCTTGATAACCATCTTGATCTACATTTAATTTATAAAAACCTGTCCAATCTTGTGCTTTTAGTGATACCACAAAAAGCAACGTCAACATAAATAATAATAGTTTTTTCATAAGTTTATTTTTAAGTTTATTTTTAAGTTTAATGTTCGGAAGTATTCTGCCCCAAAATTACGATTTTGAAAATACTTATTGTAATGCTTTATGTTTACTGACTTTTTATTAACGAAACTAAGTGAATTTAATATTTAGAGAAAGGGCAGAAGTGAGTTTGCGGTGTTCATTTAAAATGAGTGCGTTACGAAACAATGGTCATTCATAATTCACGTTGCAACTAATTTGTGATACACTCAATTAAAATAGCTTCAAAAAAAAAAGTTTTTTTTTAACCATCTTTTAAACCTTTCAATTAATTTATTTACCTTTGCCTCGCTTTTCTAAGAGCGAATTGTTGAGAAGATATTCCGTAAGGAACTAAAAAGAAAAAGTAATGAAAAGAACATATCAACCATCAAGGAGAAAACGTAAAAACAAACACGGATTCCGTTCACGTATGGCTACGAAAAACGGTCGTAAAGTATTGGCAAGTCGTCGTGCAAAAGGACGTAAGAAATTAACTGTTTCTGACGAATCACGTTTGAAGTAAGCTAAAACCTTACTGTTGCAGTAATTTATTATTGTAATCGAATTAAGTTATTGTGAATCCTATTTCTTAAATAGGTTATTCGCAGACTCAAAACTGAATGTTGAGAGCAAAATTTATATATTGAGTCATAGATATTTTGATAGTATCTATGGCTCTTATTTTATGGAAATAGGTGAGCTAATAATTTATTTTATCATTAAATTGTTGTCGCCTATCAACTCCTTGTTATATTGTGAATTATTAAAAACAATATAACAGTTATTACTTTCCATGCTTTCAAAACAATCAACTAATGAAAAAATATACCTTTAAAAAGTCCGAACGACTAAAAAGTCGAAAAATAATCGAACGGATTTTTAATCGAGAAGGTAATTCATTTGCTACTTATCCTATTTTAACCGTTTGGCTCGAAACGCCACTCAAATCTGAGTTTCCTGCACAAGTGACCTTTAGTGTTTCCAAAAAGAAATTTAAAAAAGCGGTACAACGTAATCGTATCAAGCGATTGATGCGAGAAGCTTATCGTTTAAACAAACCAAAATTTTACGAATCGTTACAAGCTAAAGAAAAACAAGTTGCTGTCATTTTTGTCTATCTTGCCAAAGAAGAATTAGACTTCACAACGGTTGAAGCTAAAATGAAGCAAAGCCTAAAACGATTACGACGAAACATCAAGTAAGTAATAAGTAGTAGGTAATAAGTTTTATCGAATTTATCTACAATTTATTACTTCTTACTTATCACCTATGAAGCAGCAACGTTTACTCGGAATTACCTTAGCTTTTCTCGGTGCAATTTTATATTCTACAAAGGCAGTTTTTGTAAAATTAGCCTATCAATATGATGTTGATGCTGTGACGTTGTTATTGTTACGAATGTTGTTTTCACTGCCATTTTATTTAGGAATAGCGATTTATATTTCTCGAAAATCATCAAATTATAAACTTACTCGGAAGGATTATCAACTCTTATTTTTCTTGGGAATAATCGGTTATTATCTCTCCAGTTTTTTAGATTTCAAAGGTTTAGAATACATCACAGCGAGTTTGGAACGCTTGATATTATTCATTTATCCGACCATTGTTGTGCTTATCGGTTACTTTATTTTCAAAGAAAAAATTAATCGTTCGCAAGTCATTGCATTGATTTTGGCGTATATCGGTATTGCGATTGTTTTTATTGGAAATGTAGATATTGAGAATCAACAAAACTTGATTATTGGAAGTTTGTTAATTGTTGCTTGTGCTGTTTTGTTTGCCGTTTATATGGTCGGAAGCGGACAGATTTTACCAAGATTAGGAACATGGCGATTTACATCTTATGCGTTGACGATTTCGTCCGTTGCTGTTATTTTGCATTATATTATTGAAAATCAAGGCATCGGAAGTTTTGATTATCCATTTCCAGTATTTGGCTATAGTTTACTAATGGCAACGATTTCGACCGTCATTCCTACTTTATTAATATCAGAAGCGATTCGATTAATCGGAGCGTCAAATGTCGCTATCATCGGAAGTGTTGGTCCAATTTCCACGATTACTTTAGCATGGATTTTCTTAGATGAACGATTAGCATTCATTCAAATTTTAGGTGGAATTTTAGTGCTTTCAGGCGTTGTCTTTATTTCCGTTTCAAGGAAGAAAAAGTAAAAAACAACGTTGTCAGCGAAATCTGCGGAAGAAATTACAACGCACTTTTATCAAACGAAAACGGTAAAATTTCCTTCACACTCGACATTCGATACACTTTTCCAGAATGACCAATCACTAAAACTTCAATCAAATTATCATATCGAACTTCCTGTTCTCGAATCACTTGACGACAACTGCCACACGGAAACGCAGGTAATTCATTCGGTGCTTCTTCCATACTTGTCGCTACGGCAATTTTGCGAAAAGCAACATTTGGAAACTGATGACTTGCTGCAAAAATCGCCACACGTTCGGCACATAAAGTCAATGGATAAACCGCATTTTCTTGATTGCTTCCGCTAATAATTTCCCCGTTGCCCATCAAAACTGCTGAACCGACACGAAACTTGGAATAAATCGAGTAAGAACCTTTTTTTGCATCAATCGCTGATTGACACAGTTGAGCATCTTTTTCAGGTAAGTCATTGTAATGTTCGATGACTTCTATAGTCGTTTCGTATTTGAGTTGTTGCATAGTTATTTTTTTTTGTATAAAATGTAGTATCTAACCTTCTATTTTACGTTTCGCTGAAACGTAAAATAGAAATCAAAATTGCTAAATTTTGCTTCGCAAAATGCTTTTTTCACGCAGATTCACGCAGATTCACGCAGATTTTTTTTGATAAAAAAAAATGATTTTGTTAATGAAAAATCTGCGTGAATCTGCGAAATCTGCGTGAGATGATTGTTTTGCAAGGCAAAACGTAATATTTTCGTTTTTAAATTTAATATCAGCGAAACATGAATTATATACAAAAATACAATATTTTTTGTGTCGAGTTAGGATTAATGGGATTTGAGAGAAGGTAAATTGTATTAAAACCCTGACAGATTTTCAAAATCTGTCAGGGTTGATATTGATTATTTAATTCACACGGCTACGTTCTTCATCACTACTATTTCTATCTCTCGCTCGCTTCACTTTTTGATTACCAAACGAAGAGGAGAATGTCAAACGAAAAGTACGTTGACTAAAGTCAAAACCTCGTTCAGAATAGATATTTTGCGTTGGTAAATCAACAATACCAGTGCTTTTGATAGAATTAAAAATGTCACCAATATTAAAGGCAATTCGTCCGTTTTTCAACTGCTTTGATAAACCAAAATTCAATCCCCAAAGTGATTCTATGATAAAATTACCATTAATAAAAGGTGATGTATAAAAACCAGATAATTCGATATTGAAGCCTTTCGGCAGCGTGAAAGATTGAGTACCATTCAAGCGGAAAGTGCTTTGACTTAATGTAAATTCACCTAAATTATCGACTGTTTGTGTTTGTGTCCAAAAGTACATTCCGAACAATCGCATATTCCACCAATCAGTCACTTTTACAGGAAACGACAACGAAGTTACAAACATATCTTGCTGTTTCAAATTAATCGGAATAATCACTTGACGATTCAATTCCACGTCGAATTGACTTTGAAATCTCGCAATCGAACTATCTTCTCTCGAATATTGCATCGTTAAATTCACAGTTTTGAAGCGATAGCCGACTTCTAAGGTATTCGTAATCGCAGGTTGTAAAGCCGCATTTCCACCAAACAAGGTATTTGGATCCACGAAGATGATAAACGGAGCCATATTTGAGAATGACGGTCGGTTGATTCTTCGGCTGTATGACAGGTTTGTTTGATTATTATCATTGAGTTTATAATCTAAATAAAATGTCGGAAACAAACTTCCAAATTCTCTATCAACAACTTTTCCTTCGGTCGAAGATTCTAAATCTGTATCCGTAAACTCGTAACGTAAACCTAATTGCATTCCCAATTTTTCAGTTGCTTGAAAACGACTTTGTGCGTAAGCAGCATAAACGTTTTCAGTCAAATTACTTAATGATGTAAAATCAGGATTCACAATATTATTTTCACGAATTTCAACATCATTTTCAAAATCCGATTGCACAATTTTTGCACCTCCAGATAATTGTAGTTTTTCGTTGATATTTTTTTCATAATCCAATTGTGCCACTCGAATTGTGAAAGGTGTTGTTTTTGTACTAAACAAGGTTTCGTTAGAAATCAAATCACCATTATCATCATTAAAAGCCAAATCATAATCCGTTGGATTTTCATTGGCGTAAGTCAAATAATCCAAATCAAAGTTTAGTTTTCCACCATTTTTAAATTCATGTGCTAAATTAATATTCGCTTGTAAATGTTGCCAATTATTATCTTCGACCATATCAATTGTAGAAAAAGTGTCTGCTATTGAGGTTAGTAACTGACCATCATTAATCGCATCCATATGCCAACGATTATCGTAACCAGAAAACAAGACACCAATTGTCGTTTTCTCTGTCACTTCAAAATCCAACCCTAAACGCCCATTGTGATTCGATTGAAGCGGATCACGAGTTGATAACGTTCGTGTCGAAATCAAATCCGTTCCTACACCAATATCGCTATTGAAGAAAAACTCTTGATCTTGTGCATTTCGAGAATAATTATAGCCACCAAAAAGATTGATTTTATTTTTTCTATAATTGAAATTAATACTTCCATTTGCTACTTCTCCACGTCCATAACCAGCTGTTACAGAGTAGTTTCCATTCAATCCATCATTTGGATTTTTCTTTAAAACCAAATTGATATAACCAGCGTTTCCTTCTGCATCGAATCGAGCTGGAGGCGTTGTAATCAACTCAATCGAAATAATATTATCGGCACTCATTCCGTCCAGAAACTGCATCAATGCATCCATCGGCATATACGTCAATCGACCATTTATCATTACATTTACGCCATCTCTTCCCATCATCGACAGCGAGTTAGAATTTCTATCGACAATCACCATCGGCGAACGTTCCAAAACTTCTAAAGCCGTTGCACCAGCTGTAATAACACGATTTTCTAAATTAATAACTGTTCGGTCAATTTTGCGTTCAAACAATGGTTTTTCCGCCGTAATAGTTACAGCATCTAACTCAATACCACCTTCTTGTAAGATTATTTTTAAAAATGATTTTGACATATTTTCACTATTCAAATTAAAACTTTCGGAATAATAAGTAGTGAAACCAATCATGGAAACAGATAATAAAAAATCGCCCGATTGACTCGTTGATAAAATAAATTTTCCGTTAGAATCCGTTGTTGCACCAACGACAAATGTACTATCAGTAGCATTTAATAATAAGACATTGGCGAAGCCTAAATTTTCCCCTTTTTGATCTTCTAAGTTGCCAGTTACATTATATTGTGCGACTGCGAATTGATACGTAAAAATTGATAAAATTGTAAATACAATGGTTTTCATGTTTTGTTGGTTTTGATTGTAGCGGACGCTTTAATTGTCGCAATAAATTATTAACACGACAGTTGAATAGTCGCCATTATTCCAAAATGAGGTCTTATCATATATTTATAAAATATAATCTGTTAAAGGTAAGTTTGCGATGATGAATGACAGGTGTGTTATCTTTTTTTAGATAAAGTTTAACAATTATGGATATGAATTTTGGTTCATTGATGATTTTTGCCATCAACGATTCTTTCAGCATGTCCAAAAGGTGTTTGAATATCATTAAAAGCAACTGTACGGACTACTAATAATTGCGATTTTTATTTTAGATTTCAGTGAAATGTGAATGAATACCAAAACAAAGTTGAATCAATATTAGTATTGACTTTTGTCATTTAGCTTTTAATTCATTTTGAAACGCTTATCTTTGCCATAATATCTAAATCAAATTATTAGTGATTAATATTTTTAATCACTTAAAACATAAAATAATCAAATCAAGATGAACAAATTATTAGTAGTCGGTACAGTTGCTTTTGATGATATTCAAACACCTTTTGGACATGCTGAAAGAATCGTTGGTGGTGCGGCAACTTACATTAGTTGGGCAGCAACAAATTTTGTGAAAAACGTTGGTATTGTATCTGTTATTGGAGATGATTTTCCTCAAGATGAATTAAATGCTTTGGTAGAACGAGGTGTAAGTATGGATGGTTTGCAGGTGAAAGAAGGGGAGAAGTCTTTCTTTTGGGCAGGACGTTATCATGCAGATATGAATGGTCGGGATACTTTAGCAACAGAGTTAAATGTATTGGCAGACTTTCAGCCGATTGTCCCAGATAGCTTCAAAGATGCTGACTATGTGATGTTAGGTAATTTGAGTCCACAAGTACAAATGAGTGTGTTGGAGCAAATGACAGAACGACCAAAATTAGTTGTTTTAGATACCATGAATTTTTGGATGGATGTTGCTTTAGATGATTTGAAAGCGGTAATTGGAAAAATTGATGTATTGACAATTAATGATGAAGAAGCTCGTCAATTATCTGGCGAATATTCATTGCGTAAAGCAGCAAGAGTGATTCAAGAAATGGGCCCTAAATATTTGGTCATCAAGAAAGGAGAACATGGTGCATTATTATTTCATGGAGAAGATATATTCTTCTGTCCTGCGTTGCCTTTAGAGGAAGTATTTGATCCAACAGGTGCTGGTGATTCGTTTGCTGGTGGTTTTATTGGCTACATAGCAATGACTAATGATATTTCTTTTGAAACTATGAAACGTGCTATTGTCTATGGTTCGGCAGCAGCTTCTTATTGTGTAGAGAGATTTGGAATTGAGCGAGTGAAAGAAGTAAATAGTAGAGATATTCATGACCGAGTAAGTGAATTTGTAAGTTTGATGGCTTTCAATGCTCCGATTTCTAAATTGTAATATAAATATGCCAGGTTTGATAATCAGTAAGTTACGATGTTTTTATAAATGCTTGATTTATAATTATTTATAAATTCTGTCGAAGTATTTACTGATTTTTTTATATTAAAACCGACATTTTGAATCTTTCATGATGTCGGTTTTTTATTTTAAGTTTGATAAATTATCTTTAACCACCAATTTTTTTGAACCATTATTTACAGTAATTTTTTGATTTTTTTGAATCAATAATTGTCCTTTTTATAATCTCATTTATAATCGTCATAAAGTACGTATCTCAAACCGCACAAAAAATCGACTTTAATCTATTAAACAAGGAACGAAAAACCTACCTTTGCGAGTTAAGAAAGCTATAATAAAAAAAGGCTTAAAAATGAACATTATTTCGACATTACAAAGTGAGGTTGTTGCAGCGATTGCAACATTGTACGGACAGGATTTTCCTGCTGCGAAAGTTCCTGTAAACGTGACTCGGAAAGAGTTTGAAGGAGATTATACGATTGTTGTTTTTCCATTTTCAAGAATTGCTCGAAAAGCTCCGCCGATGATTGCGGAAGAATTGGGAACATTCTTGAAAGAAAATGTGGACATCGTAGAAAGTTATAGTGTGGTCAAAGGTTTCTTGAATTTGTCTATTTCAAATAGTTATTGGACAAACTTTTTGGAAACAACTTTGAATACTGCAAATTATGGTTTTGCTTCTGCAAATGGTCGAAAAGTCTTAGTCGAATTTTCTTCTCCAAATACCAACAAACCGCTTCATTTAGGACATATTCGGAACAACCTTTTGGGTTGGTCAGCTGCAAAAATCGTAGAAGCTGCTGGTTATGATGTGACGACAACACAAGTTATCAATGATAGAGGTGTGCATATTTGTAAGTCGATGTTAGCTTGGGAACAGTTCGGAAATGGTGAAACACCAGAATCTACAGGTTTGAAAGGCGATCATTTTGTCGGTAAGTATTATGTTATTTTTAATAATAAATTATCAGCGGAATATGCCAATTGGAAACAAACCGATGAAGCTAATGCTATTTTTGAAAATTGGTTGAATGATACGGATATTGAAAAATTGATTAGTAGTCAAAAGAAAGATAAACAAGCTGATTTTGATGTGAAATCACATTTTTTCAAAAATGTTTATAAAAATAAATACTTCAATCTAAACAGTAAACTTGGTGCAGAAGTGAACGAAATGCTTCTAAAATGGGAAGCAAACGACACAGAAGTTAGAGCGTTGTGGCAGAAGATGAATCAATGGGTTTACAGCGGTTTTGGCGAAACTTATGAACGGTTAGGCGTTTATTTTGAAAAGAATTATTACGAATCAAATACCTATTTATTAGGAAAAGATAAAATCGAAGCTGGTTTAGAAAATGGCGTTTTTTATCAAAAAGAAGACAATTCCGTTTGGATTGATTTGTCTGATAAAAAGCTTGACCACAAACTGGTTTTGAGAAGTAATGGAACGTCAGTTTACATTACACAAGATATTGGAATGGCTTACAGTCGGACGAGCGATTACAATATGGAAAAAATGGTTTATGTTGTCGGTGACGAACAAGATTATCATTTTAAAGTATTGTTTGAAACGTTGAAAGCATTAGGTTTGCCGAATGTTGATGGATTTTTCCACTTGTCTTATGGAATGGTAGATTTGCCGACAGGCAGAATGAAATCGAGAGAAGGAACGGTTGTCGATGCGGATGATTTGATGAATGAAGTAATTGCTTTAGCGATTTCAGAATCGCAAGAAAGAGGGACTTTATCGGACTTGTCAGAAGAGGAAAGATTAGATATTTTGACAAGAATCGGAATGGGAGCGTTGAAGTATTTTATGTTGAGAATCAATCCAAAACGGAGAATGGTTTTCAATCCAAAAGAATCTTTGGATTTGCAAGGTCAAACTGGGCCTTATATTCAAAATGCTTATGTGAGAACTCGGTCGGTAAAGCGGAAAGCTGGAGAATACGACGCTTCAATCGCTGCGAATTATACATTACAACCATTGGAAAAAGACTTATTGGTACAAATTCAGCAGTTTCCTGAAAAAATTCAACAAGCTGCCAAAACTTATGATCCGTCAGAAATCGCAACGTATGCGTACGAATTGGCGAAAACGTATCATAGATTTTACCACGATTTACCGATTTTTAGAAATGTAGAATCAGACGAAGCGAAAGCATTCCGTTTACAAATGAATGAAGTCGTTGGACAAACTTTAAAAACGGCAGTTGGATTATTAGGAATTGAAATGCCAGAATATATGTAATTTTTTGTTTGAATGTTTAAATGTTCGATTGTTCAAATGTTACGCATTGTACTTGAATTTTCAACACTCGAACATTCAAACATTAAAACACTCGAACAATAAAAAATGAACCGCACTATATTACATGCTTCACGGTTGGCTTTGACGATTGAGCGAATTTGTCATCAATTGATTGAGAATCATGGCGATTTTTCGGAATCGTGTTTGGTTGGTATTCAACCTCGTGGAATCTATTTTGGAGATAGAATTCATCAACGGTTGGTCGAATTAGGATTTTCTGATTTGAAATACGGAAAATTAGACGTAACATTTCATCGAGATGATTTTCGTCGTCGAGATACGATTTTAGTGCCTCATCCGATTGAAATGAATTTTACAGTTGAACGCAAAAAGGTTATCTTTTTAGATGATGTATTGTACAGCGGCAGAACGATAAACGCTGCATTAAACGCTATTCAACACTACGGACGACCAGAAAAAGTGGAATTGGCAGTTTTAATCAATCGTCGCTTTAATCGTGATGTTCCGATTGATCCAGATTATGTTGGTTTAGATGTCGATACATTGGACGAAGCATATGTAAAAGTTGAATGGGAAGCCGTTCATGGCGAAGATAAAGTAGTTTTAATGCCGAATAAAAATAGTTAATACACAAACCGTGTCGGTTTTTAAAACCGACACGGTTTATTTATATAAAAAAAATGGCTGAATTAAGTACGAAACACCTTTTAGGAATAAAATATATCACAGCAGATGATATTCGATTGATTTTTGAAACGGCAGAACAGTTCAAAAACGTCATCAATCAACCAATTAAAAAAGTACCTGCACTTCGTGATGTAACGATTGCCAATTTATTTTTTGAAAATTCTACTCGAACACGGATTTCATTTGAGTTAGCAGAAAAACGCCTTTCTGCAGATGTTGTAAATTTCTCTTCTTCCAGTTCTTCGGTCAAAAAAGGAGAAACGCTATTAGATACTGTAAATAACATCTTATCAATGAAAGTTGATATGGTTGTGATGCGACATCCTGCACCTGGCGCTCCAGTATTTTTATCTAATAAAATCAATGCAAATATTATCAATGCTGGTGACGGAACGCATGAACATCCGACTCAAGCCCTATTAGATGCGTTTTCGATGCGTGAACGTTTGGGCGATTTAGAAGGTAAGAAGATTGTAATTTTTGGAGATATTATGCACTCACGAGTTGCATTGAGTAATATCTTTTGTTTAACAAAGTTAGGTGCAAAAATTAAAGTTTGTGGCCCGCCAACATTAATTCCAAAATACATTTCAGAATTAGGTGTTGGTGTAGAATACGATGTAAAAAAAGCCTTAAAATGGTGTGATGTTGCTAATGTTTTAAGGATTCAGTTGGAACGACAAGACATCAAATATTTTCCTTCGATTCGAGAATACTCACAATATTATGGTATTAATAAACAACTTTTGGACGAAGTTGATAATAAAAAACTGATTGTAATGCATCCTGGACCGATTAATCGAGGTGTAGAACTAACATCAGATGTTGCAGATTCTGAGCATTCAATTATTTTAGATCAAGTTGAAAATGGTGTTGCGATTCGTATGGCAGTGTTGTATTTATTAGCACAGAAAAAATCAAATTAGGTTGAATATTAGACTGATTTTCAGTCAAATAATAAAAATATGACATTTCTGGTTGTAACAAACAAAAGATTATTCGTTATATAAAATGGGTTTCAAAATGGAACTCATTTTTTTTTGTTTATAAAAAAACTATATATTGTAAAATCTTAGTTGGTATTCCTTTTTTTATGGTAAGGTATAATCTTTGTGCCTTTTAAGATTAAAAAATTTATACGTAATAAAAATATTTAAATTATGAAATCAACCTTATACAAAATTTTTATTATTGCAATTACGATTCTCATTACGATTCCTTCTTTTTCGCAAAATTGTGCCACTGCAATTAGTGAAGAAAATGAGTTTGCAGATGTTCATATGCTAAAAAGTAAATGGCAAGTATTAGTTGTGCGTGGTGGAATTAGTTATGGCTTAGAAATGGTCAATGATGATAAAGGTGTTCAGGCGATTTTTCACTCTCGTGGAGGAATTACGCTCGAACAAGACAACGAAGTTATTTTCATGGACAACAATAAAGAACGACGAGGTTATAGATTCATTGGTCTGGGTGAAATGAAGCAATCGGCAGGTGTTCCTGTTTATACGAATACCTTACAATTAGATTTAGCAGCTTTAGAATGGTTTTCTCGATCTATTATTACAACGATTTATTTAAAAAATAATACGACTAATGAAATGCAAAAACTGACAGTACAATCAAGTCGTCAAAGTGAGTTTTTGGGATTAGCCCGTTGTTATTATAATAAGTTAAATAAAAGTAAAGTAAAAGATAGACCTGCAGGACGTGTTTATGGCAAATCTGGTGGGGCAAAGCCAAGTGGAGGAACGGCTTCAAGTGGTGGTTCAAAACCATCAAATAGTAGCACGAGTTCTGGAAGTCGTCCGAGTGCTGCACCTGTAAGAGCCGTTTCTATTGACGAATTAAATGATAAAGAGTTGGATCAATTGCGTCAGCAACTTATTGATGAAAAAGCTCGGTTGCGTGCAGAAATCGGAAAAGCACAAGACAAACGTAAGGAAATCAACGCTAATACTGCAAAAGAAATGGAAGCTGCTCGTGAAGATGTGGCTGCAAAAAAACAGGCAATTGCGAATGAAGTATTAGAATCTCGCAAAAAAGCACAAGCCAAAATGCAAGAGGATATTGATGCTTTAGCGGCACAAATTGCAGATGCTAAAGCTAATGCAAATACAGAAATCGAAAAATTACAAAATGAAGTAGCAGAAGCAAAGAAAAATGCAGCTCAAAAAATTCAAGATATTCGCTTAGAATCAGCTGAGGAAATCGCAAGTGTTCGTAAACAAGCATCAGATGAAATTAAATCAGCTAAAGAGAAACTGGAAGAAGCTTTGGTTACTTATAAAGATGAATTAGAATCTGCTCGTGAAAATGCTTCTGCTGAAATCACTCGTATTCAAGACGAAACGGCTAAAGCTATTGCTGCTGCAAGAGAAACGGCAAAGGAACAAAAAGAAGTTACTTTTGATGATGTTGAAAATACTAAAAAAACAGCCGTTGAACAAATTCAAAGTATACAGGAACAAGCAGCAGAAGAAGTTGCTGTTGCTCGTGAAAATGCTGCATTGGAAAAAGAAAAAATTGCGATTAACTTAGCGGAAACTCGCCGCAAAGCTGCTGAAGAAACGGCAACGGTTAAGAAAAATAATGCAACAAAAATCGCTGATTTGAGAGAACAAGCAGCGAAAGAAAAAGAGCAAATGGCTTTAGAAATTGCAGAGGCTCAAAAACGTGCGGCTGTTGAAATCGCAGAAATTAATCAATTGGTAGAAACCGAAAGAGAAAAATCAAATACAGAAATTCAAGCGATTAGAACAAAAACACAAGAAGAAATCGCAACGATTCGTAGTGATGGCGAACGAGAAAAAGTAGCCGCATCAGCAGAAGTCGCTGCCGTAAGAAAAGCAGCCGCAGAAAAAATTGAACAAGCTCAGGCTACTGCTGCTGAAGAAGTAGCAACGACACAAGAAACGGCTGAAGAACAACGTATCAGAATCGTCAAAGAAATCGAAGAAACAAAGAAAAAATCTGATGATGAATTGAAACGAATTCAAGACGAAACCGCAGCACAAATCACAGCATTAAAAGCGAAAGAGGCAGCAGCTAAAAAAGAAGTCGCAGATGCTATCGCAGCAGCAAGAGAAAAAGCAGCGGAAGAAGTAAAAAAAGCACAAGAAACAGCAGCACAACAAGTAACCGAAGCGAATGCAAAAGCGACAGAAGTAAAAACAAAATACTCCACAGAAATTAATCAGACACAGGAAACTGCTGCTGAAAAAATATCGACGATTCAAGCGGAAATGGCTCAAAAAATAGCTGATGCAAAAGCAAAGGAGACAGAAGCGAAACAAGTAACGGCAAAAGAAGTTAAGGAGGCGAAAAATTTCGCTGCTTCTCAAATTCGGGAAGCTCAAGAAGCCGCAGCTACTGAAATCGGACGTGTCAAAGAGGAATCTGAAAAAGTAAAACGTGATGAGGCGATTGCTGTATCAGAAGCTAAGAAAAAAGCAGCTGACGAAATTGCTAAAACGAAAACTGAAACGGCTAATGAAGTCAAAAAGGCAAGAGAAGATGCGGCTGCAATGCGTCAATCTATCATTGAAGAAGTAGCAACTTCAAGAGAAAAAGCAGCTTTAGAGATTTCGGCAGCGAAGCAAAAAGCAGCGGAAGAAGTGAAAGTTGCTCGTGAAAAATCAGCAGCAGAAACAAAACGCTTATCTTTAAGTATTTTGGAGGCTCAAAAAACAGCGGCTGAAAAAATTCAGAAAGCACAAGCTGAAGCAGCTAAAGAGGTCGCTACAACTCGTGAAAAAGCAGCTATGGAAGTGGCGGAGTCTTTAGAAAAATCAGAAGTTAAGAAAAAAGAATATCAAACAGCATCAGACAAAGCTCGCAAAGAATCTGATACGGAAATCAAAACAGCAAGAACTAAAGCTACGAATCAAGTTGCAGATGCAATGACAAAAGCAGCGGAAGAAGTAGCTAAAATTCGTACAGATACCGAAGCTAAAAAAGCTCAATATGCGAAAGAAGTTGCGACAGAACGGGAAAGTAGCAACGCAGAACTTCTAAAAGTTCGTGAAGAAACAACAAAAGAGGTTCGTGCTGTAAGAGCACAAACTCGTACACTAATTCAAGCTGAAAATAAACGTGTCGAAGATGCTAAAGCAACGAAAGCGAAAGAACTAAAAGTTATTGAAGATAAAATCGAAGCGGCTAAAAAAGAATTGGCAGAAATCGAACGTAAGAAAAAAGAAGCTGGTGGTGGAAAATAATTGTTTGATTGTTTAACTGTTATCACTTCGCCTGTCCCGAAATCTCGGTGACTTATTGTTAGATTATTTTTGACGAGTTTAGCGTATTTTTTGTTTGTAAAACAGTTTTTCAAAATGCCTTATTCATTGATTTGAATAAGGCGTTTTTTATTGAAATTATTATGATAAATGCAAGTGTTTTCTTGTCTAATCTTGTCTTATTATTATAAATAATAATTGATTGGAAATTATACTTTTTTATTAAAAAATAAATATATAAAATATTGATTTATAGGTAACTAAAACAAGAAAGGTGTTGAAAAAAACTTAGTAAATACTTGAAAAAACGCTAAAAAAATCGTATATTTATATTGTTTTAAAGACACATTATTTAAACAACAAATCATATAATTTTATGGCAAACGTAAGAAGCAAAGTTTTTCAAATTGCACATTCTACACGTAACGAATATGATAATTGGTCAAAAGCACTGAAAGCAGCATGGAAGATTGCAAAAATGGAATCTGGACGTACTACAATGGTTGAGTTTACAAAAGATAATGGAGAAAAAAGAGCAGCAAAGGTATTAGCAGTTGGTAGTTTAAAAACATTGAAACAAGGTTTTTTACGGTATGTGGAACAAAATGTAAATGGAGGAACTCAATGGCGAACGTTTCGTTTAGATCGATTGAATTTAGAATAAAATTAAAGTTGAATTTTTTATATGAAGCCGTATTAGTTTTTGAAGCTGATACGGCTTTTTAATGCCAACCAACCATATTTTTGATTTAATCGTTTTTAACGATTCTACTTTCATTTCAAAAATGTTAAGTTTAATAAAATAATCTTCATTGTATTTAATACAAAAGTAGTATCATTTAGAGTGCTTTTTTTGAGTATAAAAACGGAAGTGTTTATTGAATTTTTAAGATTTATATAGCCAGAATTTTTCTTTAAATATTCCCTGTGTAAATTTTTCGTATCTGTATTTAATGATTAATTCTAAGTGAAAATATTTATTGCTTCTCTCATTCATATCGCCAGTTCACTCTCAAAACGCCGTAGTTCACATATTTTTTTTGTCAAATAACTTTTTTTTAAATACATTTATTTCATATTCAATAACCAAAATATCAATCAATGACAATGACAGAACTAATTAAAACCCGTGAGGAATTTGCTTATGAATATCAAGTAGCACCTCGCACTTTCAGGAGATGGCTTAAAAATGATGGGATTAAATTACCGAGAGGTTACATCACACCAAAGTATCAACAATTGATTTATGAAACTTTTGGTAATCCAAATGACAAGAAAAAGGCAACTTCTTAAAAGTGTCCGATTTTGTCCCTTGATTGAAAGGTAAAGTTACATTTGTAATGGACAAAAAGGTAGAAATTGAAATTTCAAAACTCAGGAAAAATTCCGCTCGCCTTGATTACTTGGTGGTTAATTCCTTATAATCGAAGTTGCGGTTTTGGGACGCAAAAAGAATTGAATCATTCAAAATTAGGAGTCAATAATTCTTTTTTATAAAAGTTAAGGCAAAATCAATTAATTTAAAACCTATAATCCGCAACTTAGATTATGTACTTTGAGAAAATACTTAATAAATCTAATTGTTAGCAAAATGTCCGTTTCTATATTGTTTTGTCCGACTTTTTTCCTTGATTAAAAGGCAGAATTATTTTACATCTGTGACGTACCAAAAGGTGCAAATTGAATAAAACCTACAAAAATCAAATCAATGAAATTCGCTATAAACGTTGCTAAAACGATTTTATTAATTCTAATTTTTGCTTCGTGTACAATTGAATCAATTGGACAAACTTTAACTTGTAGAGTCATTGAAGCAACCACAAAAGCACCGATAGAATTTGCTCATATTTCGCTTGAGCGAAACAAACTTGGTAGTGTTAGTAAAGAAAACGGTGAAACTACGATTGAGTTACCTCAACAGTATTTAGAATATGATAAGTTGTATTGTTCTTTTGTAGGCTATAATGATACTTCGTTTACACTCAATATTTCAGATTTCATTACTGAAAATCAACCCGTTGTAATTACCTTATCATTCGCTTTTCAGCAAATCCAAACCATAGAAGTAAGCGACAAAAGTTCTGACTTAACAGGAAGAGAAATTATAAAAAAAGCTTTAAAAAATGTCAAACGAAATTATATCAGAAGTACAACTCCAATAGAATGTTTTTACCGAGAGAAGAGTTATGAAAATGATAATTTTATAGAATTTAATGAAACCGTAGCTGCTGTAAAATATG
>JBGCFH010000445.1:0-21681 GCA_045106825.1 Saprospiraceae bacterium
ATAGAAATAATTTGAACCACAAAAGGAATAATAGGCACAAAAGGTATTCACAAAAGAATTAATAAATATAACTTTTGTGAATATCTTTTGTGCCTATTGATTCTTTTGTGGTTCAAAAAATATAAATTTCATACATTAAAAGTTTTTATGAGAAAGCCCTTATACCTAAAACCATTTATTTTCTAACGCTACATTCGACGCTGCAACCTTCGACCGAACTTCCAATTTTTTATAAATATTTTCAATATGACTACGAACAGTATGTGGCGAAGTGAATAATTCTGCAGCGATTTTTTTATAACTTTTCCCTTTTGATAAATGATTTAAAATTTCGATTTCACGAGGTGTAAGTTTATAATCTTGTGGCGTTTTGAGTTTTTTAGGTTCAGGAGTATTTCGTAAAAAATCTAAGGTTTTCATCGCAACAAGTGGCGACATTGCCATTCTTCCTTCTTTGGCATTTTGTATTGCTTCGATGATTTTTTTTGGTCGTTCATCTTTTAATAAATAACCGTCCGCACCAGCTTTTATCGCTTCAAAAATTTTATCATCTTGCTCAAAAATAGATAACATAATAATTTTCACTTCAGGAAACATCGCTTTGATTTGTCGAGTCGCTTCGATTCCGTTCATTTTTCGCATTTCAATATCCATCAAAATAACTTCAGGTTTTTCGGGATTTGTTCGCATGAGTTTGACAGCAACTTCACCGTCGTTTGCCAAAAATACGACTTCGACTTCTTCAAAAATTTGAAAAATACGATTAAGATTCTCACGGATTTCTCGTCTATCGTCTGTAATTGCTATTTTTATCATGGTTATTTTTTATTACAAATATGCAATTTTCAATTGATAAGATAAATCGGATAAATGCCCTAATTGTTGATAAAAAGTGTCATAATTCCTTTTAGTACAAATGTCCTATTGATTTTTTTTCAGAATTATCGCAATTTGCATTTAATAAATTATTAAAAACAAAAACAAGATAACTATGAAATTATACTGGATTATCACAATCTGTCTATTGATAAACCTCTCACTCAATGCACAAACTTATCAATTTGTAAATACTAAAGGCGAACTAATTAGCAAGCAAAAATTCAGTGATTTTAGATATTCCCAAACGACTTTTTTACCTGTCAAAAAAGGCGATACTTGGGGCATTCTTGACATACAAAAAGGTTTGGTGATTCCATGTGAATATGAGGAAATTCAAATAGATCGAGCAATTTCGGATGTTTTTGCGTTGAAAAAAGATGGAAAATGGGGAATAATGAATACTACTACAACGATTTTATTGCCTTTTGAATATGATGAAATTAAATACTTTGATGATGAAGTTGCGATTGTTTCTATTGATTTTTATTGGGTTTTGGTTAATTATAAAGGTGAAAAATTAGTTGATGGCGACTATGAAAATACTTCTCAACTTTCAAATAAAGAAGGAATTTGGTTTGAAAAGGATAATAGCTGGACGCTTTTTGGTCGTGATGGAAAACAACTTTCTCAAGAAACATTTGCTTATAAAGATGATTTTGGCAAATTGAGAATGGTAGAAAATGGTTGGCATAAAACAGGAGCGATTGATGCTCAAATAGGAAAAATCGTTGTTCCATTACAATACGATAAAATAAAAGTGGTCAATGATGATTTGATTGAAGTTGCCAAATGTCTGATTGAATATGATGGTTTCGGGCCTTTTCCTCGACCTTCGGATTTTGTTTATGGTATTTATTCAGTGTCTTTGCAAAAGGAAATTGTTCCATGCACTTTCAACAAAATTGAAGTTTCAAAGGAATACATTAGAGCCATTTTAGTTGGTTATTCAAAAAAAAGTAATTATTACAATCATCAAGGTAAAGTTCTCAATCCTGAAAATATAAAACCTCCTACCGATTTATCAAGATTTGAACCGATGAAAGTCGTTTCGATGTCCGCAACGACACACGCTATTCAGCGACAAAATAGAGATTGGGGTATTTTGAATTATGAAAATGAAGAGGTTAAATGGTTGTCATTTCCAAGAGGTTATTTTACGGAAGTAAAAAACCTAAAAGTTAATGATATGTTCTTTCCTTTCGTGTTTTTTGAAGGTTTTAGTTACACCGATATTTATGATATAAATGGTGAAATGATACATCGAACTAAATATGCTGCTCTTGAAAAATTAGATGAGATTTCCGAAAAAGTTACCTATAAAAATTACGATCCGAAAAAAGGTATATTTACTTATTTACAGCTTTCCAAAGATGGAAAAATCACCGAATTAAGCACTTACTCAAAAGATGATTTAGTCATACCTTTTCCTAATGCCGACGGAAAATTTGGATTGAAAAAAGCAGATGGAACAATTGTCTTACCTGCGGAACATAAAAGTATTGAAAGAAAAGTCATTGGTGAAAATTCTACATTTATCATTCGTCATTAAAATTAGGTTTACGAAACTTTAAAAGTTTCGTAAACCTCGTTATTTAATAATCAATCTATGAAAAATATAATATGTCTCTGCTGTTTTTTTTTGATGGCATTTTCTGTTGATGCACAAAATTTTGAAGAATGGCTCGAAGAATGGCTGAGTGATGGAAAAAATGCTTTTGAAAAAGTAGAAAAAAACTACGCTAAAAATGGCAACAACATTTGTGGAAAACTAATAGAAAACTATGGTTCAAACGACAATGGAAAAGGACATTTTTATGCAAATTTAGAAATTGCAAGCAGCAAAAATAACAGTAGAAAAGAATTACACACTCGATTTCATGCGTTAAAAGACGAATTGAAAATGATGTCTTTTTTAACAAAATACGAATATAACGAGTCGATTCAACGTTATTTTGGTTCGGTTGATTATCAAAAAGAAAGTGACGGAAACAAGTATAATTGTAAACTCGCATTAAAGGAATATGGCGATTTTGAAGTCGTGATGTTGTCTTTTGAATATCATGGAAAATCGGATAAAACAGGAAAACTGAATCCGTTGAATGACAAAGTGCGAAAAGTTAATGAAGAAGATACAACGATATTAGCTGCAAGTCAATTGGATTTTAATCAAGATATTCGAGCGATAATTCAAAAGCCTAAAGGTGCAGCAGCGTTTAAGGCTTTGTTAGCTGCTGCCGAAAATGATTTTGAAAATATTATCGGTTCGTCGATTGATGAAAAAACGTATGCTGTACAAGCCAATTTTTTGAATCCAACCGCACAAGAACCACATCAAATCATTGTAGATAAAGGTCAAATGCGAACCGAATTGCATTTGCGATTTATGGAATTGTACGGTGCAGTTAGTTGGCGAATGGAACATGAATTGAAAGCATATTTAAAAGAAATTTTGGGTGATGAATGGACAATAGAAACAAAACGAACGACTGGCGAATGGTCGGCTACTTTAAAAAATGGAAAACGACACAAACGAATCGTTCGACGCAATAAAAACGGGCGAGATTATCTGGTGATTGAGGTGATAAAAAAGCCTTTTAGAAAACATGTGGAAGAATATCCGCAGTTGCTAAAAGGAAATTGCGTAGAAGGAAATTGCATTGAAGGCGAAGGCAAATTTGTTTTTCAAGAGCATCAATTTTATGAGGTAAGCTATGAAGGCAATTTTAAAAATGGGAATTATGACGGCATTGGTTTTGTCTATTTGGAATACTTTTCGGAAGATGATATTGTTTCTTTTGACTTAGACCATTATACGGATAGCAAAAAACGATTGCTATTTATGGGACAGCACAAAGTTGGAAAACGACACGGAAAAGGCATCGCTTATGCTTACGCAAAATATAAAGATCCGTTTATCAATTTTCGAGAAGCAAGTGAGTATTTTCAAAAGGAAGAACAAACCGATGTGTTCTATTACGTTTTTCAAGAATACGATGCAGACAGTTTACAATCAGAAGAATTATGTAATTTTATTTATTACAATCCAAATTCAAGCACTTTAAAAATAAATCAACCGTTTACAACAGATTATGGAAAATGCCTCAGCGGCGATTGTCAAAATGGAATTGGAGTATTGAAAATCAACGACTTAGGAAGTTATGAAGGTAGATTTTCAAATGGAAAAGCAAATGGAAACGGAACTTTACAATTAGCCACAGGCGAGTCGAAACGATTTACGGTTTATCATGGTATTCCAAAATATATTCGTACCGTACAACTACCGAAAGGCGTTTCTCGTGTGGAAGCTGCGAAGCGAAAGGTTTGGTTATTGGCAAATCACGATTGCTTAGAAGGCAATTGTTACGATGGAAAAGGAACATTATTAAGAATAAGTGCAGACCGTTTTAAAAAATATAATACTTGGTATCGTGGTTATGTTGTTGCTGATTTTAAAGATGGTGAGATGGATGGAAAATTTCAGATTTTGTCATTAGCATCTTCGGGAAGAGTTGTGAATGCTTATTTAAAAAATGGAAAATTAGATGGCGAAGTCGTCGTAGAATGGCCAAACGACCCGAACCCTTATTATGAATATTATAAAGATGGCGTTCAAGTTACCAAAGATGGGCAAAATTATTCCGAATATTTGGACGAATCCGTCAAAAAAGCACAAGCAGAAATCGAACGAAGATATGAAGAAGCGAGGGCAGCAGGAAGGCGACAAGCCGCAGAAAAAGCTGCCGCTGCCGCACGTAAAAGAAGGGCAACAGTCGCAAGTACCAAAAAAACGAAACGCAGACATTCTTGTAGTTCTTGCCGAGGAACGGGCAATTATTGGCACGAAGTAGTTACACAAGATTGTACAACAACTTATGATTATACTTATTCTTCGGGCAGTTATTATCAAACGTATAAAAACTGTCGAGATGTAAAAAATGGTAGTTATATTACCTGTCCAGTTTGTGGTGGACATGGTTGGTATTATTATTAAGGAATTAAAAAAACATACATATGACAATGATATTAATCGTTACAGTAATAATCATAGGATTACTTTCTTTGATAATTTATATTATGTATTTGCAAGGGAAAAACAGGATATGACACCAAATGGATTTGGTGAGTTCGGTTACGATGTTACGAATCCAATACCGTTTGAGAATATATCTGACAGTATTGCTTATTTAGATAAACTCAAAACGACAGATGGACAAATTATTCAATATGAAAGAACTGGTTCGACCAAAGCCAATAATATAGAAAGACCAATTGATATTTATGAAATATCGGTGAAAGGACAAACCATTGTAACTTTGTATATCAGTCCTTATCAAGAGCATAATTGTATGACAGTACCGAAAGGGTTTATGCTTTAAATATCAAGATTTATTATTCTATAATTATTAAAATTTAAACGATGAAAATTTTAAAAAAATCATTATTCACAGTACTTATTTTGACTTCATTATTCTCCTTTACGACTACTGAAAGCAGTTATGTTGGAAAATGGAAAGGACAAGATAAAGGCGAAATTGGATTTTTAATATTAGACAATGATGGATATATCAAGATAGAATTTGAGGAACAAACGATAGGAGGAAAATCATTTTATCAGAACAATGTAGAACTATCCATGAAGTACGTTGTGAATGATTTTGTTTTTCCATCTTCGATTGATTTAATCATTGTTAGGAATAGTGATGACAAGGAATTGAGAAGAATGAAAGGCATTGTAAGTCTGGAATCTAACGATGAAATGTTAATCGCATTGAACTTTGATGGAACAGAACGACCAAAAGATTTTTTGAAAGATGCAATTACTTTTAATCGTGTGAAATAAGATGATTCTGCTGTGAAACTTATAAAAAACCTTCTTGTTTTGGTGAGGTTATTCCATAAGTTTTAGATTTTGAAAAAGTTCAAAATCACTTGTTTAGACGGATTAAAATCCGCCTCTTTAGATAATTCTTCGTATAGAAAGTCATCAAATAGTTCAAATTTTAGTGTTAAAATACGAGTTTTAAACTTTTTACAACTTCTTGAACTGAGCAACATCTAAAGAATCGGGTTTTTAACCCGATTAAACGCTTATAAAAACCGTTCTTGTTTTGAGAAATATCTAAGAAACAACCTTATGAAAAATAGAAATGAAGTTTGACAATATTACTTTTTGTAGTGTAACATTATTTCGATTTTATACTAAAAATGGTTATTTATCATTTATGCAACGAGACAAATCTGTTTTGAAAAAATAAACTAAAGCGATGAAAAAAACAATCCTTTTATTAATGATTATCTTACTGAATATCAATGCTTTCGCACAAACAAAACAGGAAATTTATTGTAATTCTGATATTGTTTGGGCAGGAATTATTGATATGGATTTTGTCGTTGATGCAGATACGAATACGAATTGGAAAGAATATGTAATTAGTGATTTGGATAATTGGTTTCAACAGAAAACAACTGAAACAAATCCTACGAAAACGTTGAATGAACTCATTTTAGAAAATGTTGAAACGCTACAATTTTATGAATACGATAGTTTGAAATATGAGAAACATTATCAAAGTTTAGAGTTGAGTGATCCGTTGCATGAACCTGAAACTTATGGCGATAATGGCAAACCTTTTTCTGCAAAAGCTTTTAATGTCTTTCGGTTAAAATGCTTTTTTTATTATGACAAATCGACGTTGGATTTTAAAATTGTACCTCAAGCGGTCGGTGTTTTGAGACCAATTTATGATGCTCCAGATGAGGTTTTGAATTATAATATTTTAGGCTGGTTACCAATAGAACATGTGGTCATCGAGGCTTTGGAACAGTCAAAATCCGTAAAAATAAATGACGAAAAATCTGTTTTAAAATTCCAATTTCAGCGTGATATTCCATTTTATGCAGCTAAAGTTTTTAAGCAAGAATGGACGGACGAGGAAGCAATTGATGATTTCATGACGAAGATTCGCCAAAAGGCGGAAACTATTGAATTATACGAACCTTATGAAAATGAACAAATGGATTCTGAAACAATCAAAACATTGGGTTTAGATGAAATCACTGCTTTGCGATTCGATGCTTATGAAGAAACGCAAGAATATGTTCCGTGGTCAACAGAAATGTATCAAGGTATTCGGTTTTCAATGAATTGGTTTTGGAATGAAGAGACGAAATCGTTGAGTCTTTTGACGACTGATTTTTCTCCTTTGATTTTTGTTGAAGATGATGGCGGAAGTGTTTTGGGAATTCAGGCTTTATTTAAAAAATCTTATGGTTTTTAGTTAAGTGCTTCGACAGAATTAACAGGGTTTTACAGGATTTATAAATAATTGTAAATCAAATATTTATAAAAAATTTTTACTCTACTTAATTCTTATTTTATATATCAAAGCGACACAATTAAAAACGAAGACTCGTTTACCATTCAAAAATATTTTTTTTAATTTCAAAATCCAAAATCATGCGTTTTATCATTTTTTTAATGTTCATTTTAACGATTTCTGCTTGTTGTGATGACAACTATGATTGTACAAGTATCACAAATTATCCGGATATATTTGTTGAATACGAATATTCAGCGACAGGTTTTAGTCGTACCGAAATTGATTCGAGTTTCATTGTTGTTATGAATGACAGTACAAATTTAAATGTTGATACTTTACCTTATTCGACTTATAGTGAGTTTGGTTATAATATTGATTATAATGATGAACTTTGGAATGATAGAGATATGAGAAAACACAGCTATATCATTCATATTGCTCAACAAATTGATACGATTCATAATATTCAATATCGAGCAGAACCTACTATCAGAGAATGTCATGAACTATGTACTGCTTTTCAAACTTTTGAAGTAGAAATAGATGAGTTTTATGACTTTGAATTTGATTTTAATACAGAAACTCAGACAGAATCAAAGGTTCTAATTTCAAAATAGTCTGATTCCTTATAAAAATCACACCTTACTATTGTTAATAATCCAACATAAAAACCGAAATTTGTGCTTTTTAAAAGAAATGTCAATAAAGTATAAAACAAAGTCTTTGCGAACTCTGCGAAAAACTTTGCGTACTTTGCGGTTAAATAAAACAAAAAAAGGCTATGGAGTTTTTAAAACAATTAGGAATTGAAGCGTCAAATTTGGGAACAAGTACTGGTTTAAACTGGCTTGGAAACGAAAACAGCGAAATCATAAAATCTTACTCACCTGTTGATGGAAAACTCATCGGTGAATCAACGGTAACAACTAAAGAAGAGTACGAAACCGTTATTGCGGAAGCACAAAAAGCATACAAAGTATGGGCAAAAATGCCAGCTCCACAACGTGGAGAAATCGTGCGTCAATACGGTGAAGTTTTGCGTGAAAACAAAGAGGCTTTAGGACAATTGGTGTCTTACGAAATGGGAAAATCATTACAAGAAGGTTATGGCGAAGTACAAGAAATGATTGACATTTGCGACTTTGCAGTTGGACTTTCTCGTCAGTTATACGGTTTGACAATGCACTCGGAACGTCCAAATCATAGAATGTATGAACAATGGCATCCTTTAGGAATTGTTGGAATTATTTCAGCGTTTAACTTTCCAGTTGCTGTTTGGTCTTGGAACGCAATGATTGCGATGGTTTGTGGTGATGTTTGTGTGTGGAAACCTTCTGAAAAAGCACCAATTTGTGGTGTTGCTTGTCAGTTATTATTACAAAAAGTATTGAAAGACAACGACTTACCAGAAGGAATTTCTTGTCTAATCAATGGCGACTACAAAGTAGGAGAGTGGATGACAAACGACAAACGTATGCCATTAATCTCTGCAACTGGAAGTACGAGAATGGGTAAAATCGTTTCGGCAACCGTTGCTGGACGTTTAGGAAATACGATTTTAGAATTAGGTGGAAACAATGCAATTATCGTTACGCCAAATGCGAATTTGGAAATGGTTTTGGTTGGTGCTGTGTTTGGAGCTGTCGGAACTTGTGGACAGCGTTGTACGTCAACTCGTCGTTTGATTATACATGATTCTATTTATGATAAAGTAAAAGAACAATTGGCTGGTGCTTACGCACAATTGAAGATTGGTGATCCTTTAGATTCATCAAATCACGTTGGCCCTTTGATTGATAAAGATGCTGTAAAAATGTACTTACGAGCAATCGAAAGAGTACAAGAAGAAGGCGGAAATATGGTCGTTGAAGGTGGCGTTTTGGAAGGCGAAGGATACGAATCTGGTTGTTATGTAAAACCTTGTATTGCAGAAGGAAGTAACAGTTTCGAGATTGTTCAGCACGAAACTTTCGCACCGATTTTATACTTAATGAAATATAGCGAATTAGAAGAAGCGATTGCAATGCAAAACGATGTTCCTCAAGGTTTATCGTCAGCTATTATGACGGATTCATTGCGTGAAGCAGAATTATTTTTATCTGTTTTAGGTTCTGATTGTGGTATTGCGAATGTAAATATCGGAACTTCTGGTGCAGAAATCGGTGGTGCTTTCGGTGGAGAAAAAGAAACTGGTGGCGGACGTGAATCTGGTTCTGATGCTTGGAAAGCATATATGCGTCGTCAGACAAATACAATCAATTATGGTACAAAATTACCATTAGCACAAGGAATTAAGTTTAGTTTGTAAAAAGTATCGCTAAGTTATACTTGGTGTAAAAGATAGTTTATAAAACCACTAACTCGTCATGCACTTTGGTGTGTGGCGAGTTTTTATTGTTTAATAACAATTAAGTACATCGTGTAAAAAATTATTTAATATTTTATCGTTCTTTATTTAGATATTTTTTAATCATCAGGTGACTTTGAATTATCTAATGATTTTTCACTCGAAAGTTAGTATTGTATTAAGTTCATTCAACGGGCGACTTCAAGTCGCCTGTCGTCAACTTAAGCGATTGAACTTTTCTTCAAGAAAGGTCGGATGTAGTCACCTGATGACTTTAAGTCATCAGGTGACTTGCTAAAAACTTAGTTCTTTTCCTTAAGTTGACGACATTCGACTTCAAGTCGCCTGTCGAATTGAGTTAATTTATAATGTATTCTTATTCAGTTTTTCCACTTACCATTTTACCTCTTTTGCAAATTTGGCTAATACTCGTACACTTTCTAATATTTGACTATCAGCAGCTAATTTTTCAACCTGTAACTTTGACTCTTTTCTCACTTCTACAAATTCCAAATCTGTTGACTTTTTGTATTCATGGAAAAAGCGATTGAATTTATCCAATTCTGCTTTGAGTTCTATATTTTTATAATTTACTTCTTGTCGCCATGATGGAATTTTAGGATTTGTTTCAAGCGTATCTTCTAAGTCCTTGATTTGTTCTTTGATTTTATTAAATGTGTTTAATAATTCTCGGACATCTTCACGAGGATATCGAAATTCTTGACGAATATCTGCCAACCGTTTTTGGAGATATTCATAAAATGCAACGATTGGGCGAAAGAAAGTCAATAAAATAGCAGCAACTGCTCCAAAGTATCCTACGGAACTAACGCCTAATTTTGCTATTAAATATAATCCTATCGCTGAAACAACATGAAGGCAAATGGCAACATACAATGCTTGTACGGCTACTTTCTGAGCGTATTCTAAACTTGATTCAATAACAAGTATGTTTTTGCGCTGCGAAATTTCTGCATCGTCCAATACTTCTTTGGCTCTAAAATGAGCGTTCCATGGAACGACTGTAATCACGACTAACCACAAAAAAGTGGATATTCCTACAATCCAATCCATTAAGTTTTTAACTTCAACGTCAAAGATGGAAATTATTCCATAAGCGATTAGAGTAATTACAATTACGACTGAAATAAATTGAAATACTGTTTTCATGGTTTTTAAATTTTTTGAATTACATTAAAAATGAGTGAACGTTCATTCGTTTTTAATGCAAAAAAAATATAGATTCATTGATAATTTTTGCTTTTGGCAGAAATTATCGTTTTACGTAGCGGCTGTCTTTAGCTGCCGCAACAGTTTTAAGTAAAAACGGCAGCTAAAGACAGCCGCTACTGGCAAAAAATATAAGAAGCACTTACAAAGTAATTGCTTCCCAAATTGTTTCTACTATATTATTAATAGTGTTATCATCCAAAGTCATTTGAGTTTCTAAATGAAATTTAGCTAAGGAAACAATTGGTCCATGAACAATAGCATATAATGCGTCAACAGGTAAATCTTTTAACTGCTTATTTTCTCGAAATTCTTCAAAAAATTGAGTTATAGGCTCATTTAATTGTGACCGTGTTTTTTCTGTTTCTTCATCTATAAAAGAAGAGTAGTAATATTGTTCGATAAATTTGAATGCTTGAGGATTGGAAATATAATAGTGCAATACATTTTTCCAAACTAACTGAAATCGCAATTTAGTAGGTTGTTCTTCCAAATCTCCTTTGAAGGTCGCTTCATTCATTTCGGCTTTCAGTTCTCGAAAAAGGACATTTATCAATTCTTCTTTATTTTTAAAATACCGATAAATAACGCCTACACTTACCTTCGCTTCTTTCGCAATCATCGACATCGGTGTTGCATGAAAGCCTCGTTCTGTAATAAGTGCTAATGTCGTTTTAAGTATCGTACTTCTTTTATCTTTTATCTGTCCCATTTTAAAGTCTTTGATAGTATAACGCATAAAAGTGAATGAACGTTCATTTTTGTCTGTGTTTTTTAAAAAAAATTATTCATCCAAAATCGGTTCTATCTTTTTATAAGTACTTGACCTTCTTTAGTTTTGAATGCAAAGGTGCAGAGAATTTGTTTTGATTACTTAAATTTGTCCAAACTTAAAAATACGAACATGAAATATACTTTTACAATTGTATTGACTTTTGTGTCAATGATTGCTTTTGGGCAAGTCGAAGAATGGATTAAACAAGCGAAAACCGCAGAAGGCAAAGCGAAAGTCGATTTATATAATCAAATTGCTGAACATTATACATTTGATTCTGAGCCATTTTCTGCTAAAACGTATGCTCAAAAAGCGATAGAAATCGCTGATGATTTAGATTATAACAATGGTTTAGCGGTTGGATATTTCTATTTGGCGGAAGCCTATAGTCTAAATGATGAGATTAGTACAGCAGAAAAAACGTATAAAAAATGGTATAAACTCCGCAAAAAATACGGAACGGAACAGCAACTCAACTGGGCAACAATCGGAATGGCGAGGTTTTATCAATCGCAAGAACATGACCGAAAAACGGAATGTTATTTCAAAAAAGCATTGAAAAATGTAAAAGAAGATTCATATAGAGAGTTTGCTATTTTGCAATCGTTAGCGGATTATTATCAACATGGAAAAAACTATCGTACTGACCGAGAACTGAACTTAAAGAAAGCCTCAAAGTATTTGGAATTGGTAGTCGAAAGTGGTCGAAAGTTGTATGGAAAAGATTTTAGTATCGGCAATTTGAACCACTATTTTAGAACAGAAATAATTAAAGCATTAGAAAACAAGCAAACAAATCTGGCGAATACGATTGGTGAACAATGGTTGAAATCACAAGCTAAATTTGTAGATAACGAGACGTTATGCTTTACAGCAAGAAGAATTGCTCGATACTTTTTTGATAAAGAAATTTATACACATATCAAGCTTTACTTGGACAAATCTATTGCTTACGCAAAAAAAGATGGTGACAATCGGTTGATTAGAATCGGACTTCAAAATGCAACTTATATGATGCGTTTTGCCAAAGAGTACGAACAAGCACTTGAGTATTGTTTTGAAACATTGGAATATGGAGCAACTTATGACTATACTTTATTACGTAGATTGAAAGGTTGTGTTTATCCGATGCTTAAAGAAAATAATCCGACATTAACACAAAAAATAACGACACAATTAGAAGATTGGCAAAAGACACTCGACAAATCAAAATACGAAACGGTTTATGAAGGGACAGAAGAATTATTAACTTTGATGAAGAAGTAAAATTTGACACCAAATACATCAATATACTAAAAAATGAAAGCTATCATTCCAGTTGCTGGAGTTGGAACACGACTTCGTCCGCATACTTACACACAGCCGAAACCGTTGATTCCTGTCGCTGGGAAACCAATTATATTTTTTATAATAGACCAATTAGTAGCGGTCGGAGTGACAGAGTTTGTATTTATTATTGGACATTTGGGAGACAAGATTGAGATTGAAGTGACAGAAGCTTATCCTGATTTAGAAAAGGAATTTATTGTCCAAAATCATCGTTCAGGGATTGCACATGCGATTTGGATTGCTAAAGAAACCTTTGAAAACAGTGACCAAATTTTGATTATTTTAGGCGATACAATTATTGATGACAATATAAAACCGTTTATTGATTCTCCTCAATCTTGCTTCGGTGTCAAAAAGGTAAATGATCCGAGAGAATTTGGTATTGCAGAATTTAATGATGCTGGAGAAGTTGTAAGAGTTGTAGAAAAACCACAAATTCCAATTTCAAATATGGCTTTGGTCGGCTGGTATAAGATTACGGATGTTAAGGCATTATTATCAGCAATTCAATATAATATAGAGCATAATATTACAACTTATAGCGAATATCAATTAACGGATGCGATTATGCGGATGATTGAAAACGAACATGAGTTTAAAGCGATTCCTATTAAGAATTGGTTTGATTGTGGCAAACGAGAAATCTTATTGTTAACCAATGAAACCTTATTAAAAAAGTACGCAGTCCAAAACAAAACACAGCACGAATATCCTAATACAATCATTATTCCGCCAGTAAGTATTGGTAAAAATTGTCAAATTAAAGATTCTATTATTGGCCCTTATGTGACGATTGGTAATCAAGCAAAAATTCAAAAAGCAATTGTAAATGATTCGATTATTGGTGATTTTTCTACCATTGAAACCGTTATTCTAAATCGATCAATTATTGGTAGCGATGCATCAATAAAAGGTACAAATCAAAGTCTGAATATTGGTGATAATACAGAAATCGATTTTTCATAATTTTCCTGTCTCAATAAAACCTGTTTTATTCAATAATCCTTATTTCTTAGGTATCTAACCTACATTACATCTAAAGTTTAAGCATTGAAATCTAAATGTTTTGTTAAAATAGCTAATGTGTAAATTGTTGATTTTTAAATCAAAATATATACATATTTACGTAGCTATATTCTACTCTTTTTAAGTTAATTTTTAAAAAATTGCAGTTATTTCTCCTTAAATATCATTTTTTTTTTTTGAAAATCATACTACTTTTTTACCTGAAAGTTAGTAATAACAAACATTTGATTGAAAAACGGTACATAGTGATGTAGTAATGATGTAGTTGAATTTTTTAGTGTTGTAGCATAGAAGTAGGTTCAAATTAGCATTTTTATTAGTCGAAATTTAATTTTGTATAGATTTAGAATTTGAAAATTTATTTTGTTTTTCAATGAAAATCATCAAGTTTAACACAATAAACTATCATTAGTATGAAAAATTGACTTAATTTTAAGCGTTATTTTAATGATTAAAATCAATTTACTAATGATTGTTGACTCACAATATTGCTGATTTTTCAATTTTAGATTGTATCAAATTTTGCAATTAATTACGAAAAGGAACAGTTGTAAACGACAAACAGACATAGTAAATAAATAGTATTATTTAATATTTTGATAATGTGATTATTCGAGGATTGATGTTTTCTATTCTTGATACTGATTTTGCAAATTCAATTGTAAAAACTTCAAAATTAAACTCTTGAATGTGATTTATCAAATTTCAAAATTTCATTGATTAAATAACAAGTCTTATGAAGAAAATTCTATTTATTTTATTAGCAATACTAACTTCTTATAGTTTTGCAATGGCACAACGTATCGTCACAGGTATCGTTTCTGATGAACGAGAACCGCTTGTCGGAGCGACAGTGCAAGTGCAAGGAACAGGAAGAGGTGTTGCCACAGATTTTGATGGAACTTATTCCATACAAGTACCAAATGGAGAAACCGTTTTAGTTTTCTCCTACATTGGTTTAAAACCTCAAGAGATATTAGTCGGAACACAAACATCAATTACGGTAGTTTTAAAAGAAAATTCCTCCGTTTTAGATGAAGTGATTGTTGTTGGTTATGGTACACAAAAACGAAGTAATATTAGTGGTTCAGTAGGCGTAGTTACTGCTGAAGAGATTACAGAAGCACCAATTCTTCGTGTAGAACAAGCTTTACAAGGTCGTGCAGCAGGTGTTCAAGTTGCTCAAAACTCGGGTGCTCCTGGTAGTGCATTAACTGTCCGAATTCGTGGTATTGGTACGATTAATAATAGTGATCCATTGTACATTGTCGATGGCGTTCCTGTCGGTGGCATTGACTATTTAAATCCTAATGACATAGAATCAGTAAATGTATTGAAAGATGCTGCTTCTGCTGCAATCTATGGTGCAAGAGGTGCAAATGGAGTTGTACTTATTACCACAAAAGGTGGTAAGCGTAATCAAGATGGACAAATTTCTTATGAATCTTATTATGGTGTTCAAAGTCCGTGGAAAACAATCAACTTATTAAGTGCAAAAGAATATGCCATTCTGTCTAATGAAGCACATATCAACGCAGGTTTAGCACCGCTTCCAGAGTTTGCAAACCCTGATGGATTAGGCGAAGGAACGGATTGGTTAGCTGCAATCTTTCAAGACGCACCAATGACAAGTCATCAGATTGGTGCTACTGGTGGTTCGGAGCGTTCTTCTTATGCTTTGTCTGCAAATTATTTTTTGCAAGAAGGTATTGTTGGTGGCGAAAAATCAGGTTTTGAACGTGTTACCGTTCGTTTTAATTCGGATAGAGATGTAAAGTCATGGTTGAAAATTGGTAATAATATAAGTTTCACCAATTTAACAAGAAATGGTCTTCCTGAAAATAATGAATTTACAACACCTTTGGTTCGTGCATTAAATATGGATCCTGTCACTCCGATTTTTAAACAAGATGGAACATATGCTTATTCTCGTTATGCCGATACGGATATTGTGAATCCTGTAAATGCGATTGAGCAAACTTATGATGAGTGGAGTTCTAATCGTTTGGTCGGTTCAGCGTATGTAGATGCAGAAATTTCGGAAAGCTTATCATTTAAATCAACTTTTAGTGTAGATGCAACTTTTGCAGAACAAAGAATTTTTGTTCCTAAGTTTGATTTGAGCAGTGACACAACATTGGCAGATGCACCTGCTGGTGAACGTAGCTTGGTAAATTCAGTAGTTATTAATAATAATATCTGGTCAAATTGGCAATTAGAAAATTTATTAACTTATAATAAAACAGTTGATAATCATGTCATTACGGCTAACTTAGGAAATACAGTATTGAAAAATCGTCATGATTTTAATGGTGGAGCAAACACTAACTTACCATCAAACAGTTGGGAAGATGCCTATATTTCGAATACAATTGATCCAATAACCTCAATGTCAAGTTATAGTGGTGCAGATGAATCTTCTTTGTTATCTTTCTTCACAAGGGTTAATTATGAATATGATGATAAATATTTAGCTGCCATAACTTTCCGTGCAGATGGTTCTTCTCGATTTGGTGCTAATAAACGTTTTGGTTATTTTCCTTCTGCCTCATTTGCTTGGGTTGCTTCTTATGAAGATTTTTGGAATTATGATGCGATTACATTCCTTAAAGTTCGTACGAGTTGGGGACAAAATGGTAATGATAGAATTGGTAATTATGGATTTACTTCAATAGTATTAAACGGTCAAAACTATACTTTCGGGCAGGATCAAATTATTACAAATGGTGCAATTGCATTATCTCCAGGAAATGAAGATTTGCAGTGGGAAACCAGTACACAAACAAATGTTGGTGTAGATATCGAGTTTTTAGATGGTAAAGTTGCCTTTACAGGTGATTATTACATCAAAAACACTTCTGATATGCTATACGCTGCACCGATTCCATTACATGTTGGAGCAGCTATTCCGCCAACACAAAATATTGGAGAAGTTAACAATAGTGGTGTCGAGTTAGCATTGACACATCGTAATATTATTGGAGATTTGAAATATAATGTCAGTGGTAATATTGCTTTTGTCAGTACAGAAGTTTTGTACTTAGGAGAAGGAGGTGAACCTATTTCTACAGGTCGTGTTCAATCTGCAAATGCTAATGTTTCTCGCACAGAAGTAGGACAACCTATTGCTGGATTTTATGGTTATGTAACAGATGGTATTTTCCAAAATACAGAAGAAGTTGCCGCACATGCTTTTCAAAATGAACAAACACAACCTGGTGATATTCGCTTTAAAGATTTGGATGGTAATAATATAATTGATGAGAATGATCAAGCTTACATCGGAAATCCGACACCAGACTTCACTTATGGAGCAAATATAGGATTCGATTATAAAAATGTTGATTTCAGTATGTTTGTTTTAGGATCTTATGGTAACGATATTTACAACGCAACTGTCCGTTATGATTTCACTTACGTAAATCGTCCAGTATCAGAATTAAATCGTTGGACAGGCGAAGGTTCTACGAACGAAAATCCTCGTGTGAGTTTGACAGATCCAAATCAAAATGCCCGAGTTTCAGACCGTTTTGTAGAAGATGGTTCTTTTATGCGAATCAAGAATGTTCAATTAGGATATACTTTACCAAGAGATATTTCAATGCGTGCAAAAATTGAAAAATTTCGAGTATATGTTTCTGCTCAAAACTTGTTTACAGTTACAAATTATTCAGGTTTAGATCCTGAAATCGGAGCATTAAATGCCTTAGAAATCGGAATCGACCGAGGTTTTTATCCTCAAGCAAGAGCCTTTTTAGGCGGTATTCAATTAGCATTTTAAATTTAATTGTTTGAATGTTCGAATGTTTCATTGTTCCAATGTTAAGTTTTATATACAAAAACTTCTTGTTGTGTAACAATCAAATATTCAAACAGGAGAACAATCAAACATGAGATAAAATGAAAAGATTTTCAATCATATTAATTATATTTTTTTTAGCGTCTTGTGAAGACAACTTCTTGGAGCGTAGTCCGATTATTGGTATTACACAAGAAAATTTTTATGAAACCGAAGACGATGCAATTGCAGCAGTAAATGCAGCATACGCAGCATTACAATTTGAACTCTCTCCTGGTGGACACTTCCGTTGGTTTTGGGGCGATATTATGTCTGATGATTCTGACAAAGGTGGATCAGGAGATAATGATGTTGTTGAGTTATTTCAATTAGAGACTTTTCAAGGGCCTCCAAATACGGAGTTATTAGAAGGAGAATGGTCGGCAAGTTATGAAGGTATTTATCGAGCGAATACCGTTTTAGAGTTTATTCCTCCAATGGAGATTAGTGAAGCAGTAAAAAATCAAGTTATTGCAGAAGCGAAGTTTATCCGTGCTTATTTTTATTATAATTTAGTAACGATTTTTGGTGATGTACCCAAAGTAGATAGATTATTATCAGCAAGTGAGTACAACATGCCTCGCTCGCCAAAAGCAGAAATATGGGATTTAATTATTCAAGATTTAACTGAAGCTGTTCCAAATTTACCTTTAAAAAGTGAATTAGCCGTAGCCGATTTAGGTAGAGTAACTAAAGGTGCTGCACAAGCATTATTAACAAAAGCATACCTATGGGACGAAAACTGGTCAGCAGCACAATCTACAGCAGAAGCCATTGTAAATTCTAACGAATATCAATTGACACCAGATTATGCCAGTATTTTTACTTTAAATGGTGAGAATAATATGGAATCTATTTTTGAAATTCAATATATGAATGCTTCAGGTGGAAATTGGGGCACAAACAATGCTAATGAAGGTACTTTCACAAATGTTTTCCAACGTCCTCGTGGAGCATTTGAAGGTTTTGGTTTCAATATTCCGACACAAGAATTTGTAGATGAGTTTTTTGCAGAAGGATTTGAGGATCCTCGTTTAGTCTCGACGGTATTTCGGGAAGGAGAAGTTATGGGCGATCGTGGTGTTTTTACAAAAGAAGCAACAGGAATGCCACATGATTATTATCCAAAAAAATATTTTAATAGCAAAGGAGAAGAAGCACCTTTTGGTGATCCTGTACCTAATGGTGGTTCAAATGATCGTGTGATTCGTTATGCAGATGTATTATTAATGCATGCAGAAGCTGCCGCTAAAAATGGTAATGCTGCCGTTGCAAGAACTTCACTAAATGCAGTGAGAGCAAGAGCAAGTGCGAGTGGTTCAGTCACCTTACCTTCAATTACTTCGGGTGGACAAACTTTAATAAATGCGATTTACAGAGAACGTAGAATAGAATTAGGTTTAGAAGGTCATCGCTTTTTTGATTTAGTAAGAACAGGTCGTGCCGCTGATGTATTAGGCAATTTAGGTTATGTGGAAGGAACACACAATGTATTCCCTATTCCACAATCCCAGATTCAAGCGACAAATGGTACGATTGTACAAAATCCAGGTTATTAATATTAAATGTTTTCTTGTTTGAGTGTTTAAGTATTGCAGATATTTGAAGACTCAAACAATAGAATATTCAAACACGAAATAATGAAAAAACTAACATATTTATTTATACTATCAATATTTGGATTTACAGCATGTGAACCTTTTCAAGATTCTGATATTACATTAAGTGATGCACCATCTGTACCCGAACTATCGGTAGAGTTTATGCAAGGAGATCCTAATACGGTTATCGTAAAGGATTTATCAGCAGGAAATTTTTCAAGGGTTTGGGATTTTGGTGAAAACGAAGATGGGCAAAAACCAATAAAACGAACGTCTACTAATATAATTGATACGGTCAGTTATTTAAAAGCTGGTACTTACACCATTACATTGTATGTATCAGCCGAAAGTGGCGGTGGAACGAACCAAAGTTCGGAAACTATAACTATTGCAAATGATGCTCAAACAGGTTGTACTGGCACAATTGCCTTCCTAACTGGTGATTGTTTACCAAATGGAAAGTGTTGGACTTTTTCACAAGCAGCAGGAGCGATTTCTGTTGGTCCGGCACCAGGAGATGGAAGTTGGTTTAGTTCTGATGCAGGAGATTTAGTACCAGAACAGTATGATGATTCTTACTGTTTCTTATTTGATGGTAATAGTTTTCAATACAATAATAGTGGTTCAACTATCAATCCTTATAACGGTTATGTAGCAGAACCTTTCAATGTTCCATCTGACCTTACTTGGACTTATAGTCCTGGAACAGGTCAAAACGGAAACGACCAAATCATTATACCTAATGGATTCTTTATGGGAACAATGAACTCTTCTAATGTAATTGACATTGTTTCCATTTCTGAAACAGAATTAACAGTACAATCACCGATGCTTTTTAACGAAGATGGAACACCACATACTGGTGGTGGTTGGTTTCAGTTTTACTTCGTAGCTATATAGATTTTAAGATTTTATATTCCAAACCAACAAGTTGAAGCGAAAACTTGAACTTGTGCTGATTATTACAAGACATATTATTAATCAATTTTCACTTTGAAATACCAAAATACGTTTAACATGAAGAATACGTTTTTCTTATTATTACTTACGCTTACTATTTTTATAATAGGTTGTGGACCTGATGAAGAGCCAGTTGAGAGTGATCCATCAATTATTATTCAAGATGCTACTGTAATAGAAACAGATAATGATCAAACTATTAGTATTACGGTAACATTAAACAAAGCAGCAGAAGGCAATGTCGTTTTTAATTATTCTACTATCGAATCTACAGCGTCTTCGGGTAGCGATTTTGAAGCGATTTCTGATGAATTATTTACTATCAATGCAGGTGAAACAACGGCTAATCTTGAGTTTGTTATCAAGGGAGATAATGAAGAAGAAGGAGATGAAGCTTTCGAAATCGCATTTTTAAACCCTGTTGGAGCTACATTAATGAATCCTAAAATAACGATTTCTATCTCTGATGATGATGTAGCTGGTGGACTTCAAATTCCTACAGGAGGATATGATGCACCGACAAGTTACCCAGGTTATACGTTGGCTTGGGAAGATAATTTTGATGGCTCTGCATTAGGTAGTCATTGGAGTCACGAAATCGGTAGAGGTAATGATGGTTGGGGTAATTGGGAACTACAATATTACCGAGCTCAGAACACAACTGTTGCTAACGGTTATTGTATTATCGAAGCAAAAGACGAAAACTTTAGTGGAGCAAATTATACTTCTTCTCGTTTGATTACTAAAGGTGTAGAATCATTTAAATATGGACGTATTGATATTCGTGCAGCATTGCCAGAAGGTGAAGGAATATGGCCAGCATTGTGGATGTTAGGTTCAAATATTGATCAAGTCGGTTGGCCATCTTGTGGTGAAATTGATATTATGGAGATTAAGGGACATGAACCAAATAATTTGATTGGAACAGTTCACTGGGATGCTAATGGTAGCAATGCAAATTACTCTGGTTATAAGAGTAGTACAACAGATTTATCTGAAGAGTTCAATGTTTATTCTATCGTTTGGGACGCTGGACAAATTAGATGGTTGTTAAATGATGTTCAATATCATATTATAGATACATCACCTGCTGATTTAGATGAGTTCCGTGAAGAATTTTTCATTATTATGAATGTAGCAGTCGGAGGAACTTTTGTCAATCCTCCTAATTCATCAACTAATTTTCCACAGCGTATGATTGTGGATTATATTAGAGTACATCAGAAATAAGGGAAGAGGAATTAAATAAGCTACCCAAGATTTCGTTTTAAATTTTTCTTTAGACGATTGTAATTTTATGACGCATCCCGAGGACTCGGGACGCTAAGAAAATTACAAGAAGTATAAAGGAAAATTTATAGAAAGTTTATGCTGAA
>JBGCFH010000446.1:0-19781 GCA_045106825.1 Saprospiraceae bacterium
TTCTTTATGATTTTACGTGGTTTTGAATATTTTGATGCTAAGTAACGGCCCCGAGTCCTCGGGGCTGCCGAAAATATCACAAACTCATACGGCAGCTAAAGCAGCCGCTACTGTAAACCACATAGAATCATAAAGAGCCTATATATTCAACCATCTTGAATCTTTGTTATTAAAATAAATAAAAACAATATCAAGGTAAGTATACTTTTAGGTGATAATTGATTCATTATTTGGTTGTGTTTTATTCGCTTTAAATAAAAGAAATTAATACTTAATTATAAGTATCACTTATTAAAATTAAAAAACCATTGATTAGACTAAGTTTTGACTCTTAGGTTTAATCAATGGCTTTTTATGACATTTCATATTTACGAAACTTACAGAAAGTTATAAAATATGTACCTATATTTAATTGATAAATAGATTTAAAAATCGAAAATATACGGTTGAATATTTAAACACAACTTATCCCGAGATTTCGGGACAAGTTGTGTTTAAATTACAAAATCAACGGAATGAATACAGCTACTAAAATATTACCTCCCAATTTGTTCGCCCATTACAACAGCCGTTTCTATCTTGTTTTTTGTGTTTTCCAAAATATCTTTATCAATCGTAAAGTGTTGATTATCAATTAACATCACAACAGTTGAACCGCCAAAAGCGAAATATCCCATTTCGTCCCCTTTATTAATAAAAGTATTTGGTGTATACGTTTCAATGATTGTTCCAACCATTGTCGCACCAACTGGACTTAGTAAAATATCACCTTTATCTTTAGTCGAAAGTGTCAAATATTCCCGCTTATTTTCACAAAAAACTCTGGTAAAATTTGGCTGTAAAGCATAAGGAGAAACGGAAAAATACGCACCATTTATCTTAGTTGTTTCAGAAACATTACCATCATAAGGAAAATGAAAGCGATGATAATCATTTGGTGCTAAACGAAAAATTAACAATGTAGAATTGTTGTATTTTTTAGCTAATTTTTCATCTTGTAAATAATCGGTTAGCGTGAACTTTTGACCTTTTACAAAGAAATTTCCAATATCACTAATATTTTCAAACGCCAATAATTTTGCATCAGCTGGAGAAACCAAACCTTCGCCAATCGGTCGAGCGTGAGGATTTAATTTTCGATAGAAAAAATCGTTGAAAGACGTAAACTCATCCATCGGTTTCAAGGCTTCAGACATATCAATATTCAAATTATCAACAAACTCTTGAATCCGATTAACCGAATCAGGTTTGTCCATCATTCGACCATACATCGTAGACAAAAACTTACGTTTGACCAATAGATTCAACGCCAATTCACCGAAAGGATTGTGATATAAAAACTTTAGAAATGCTTCGCCAGGAGGTTTTTCAGTGATGAGTTCACCAGTTTTACGATTGATATATTTGATATTTTCCATGATAATTTGCCTTCTTCATTTTAGAATTTTGGCAAATTTAGGAATAATGTAATGAAGTGAATTGTTTTTGATAAAAATGATGAGGATATTTAGGAATATGTATCTTTGTAGGATATTATTAATTGTAATAAAGTTTCATGGAAAAAAATATCGCAAAATCGCCAGAAATGTTGGCGAAAGAAGCCAAAATAAAGGATTTACAAAAAGCCTTAAAAAAACGTAAATCTGTTTTAAAAAGTCTCAAGACTCGTTTAAAAAACACAAAATCTGACATTGAAGATATTCAACGTAATATTCAAAATATTATGTTTTCAAGAATATCGAAAATGGACGAATTGCGCATTGAAATCGGTGAATTAGCCTTAAAAATGAAACAGAATAAGCATTTCAGTAAAGCTGACAAAAAAGCTTTAGATGAAATGTCACGAGAGTTTTTGGACGGTAATATTTTTGGGGATGAATTTGAAGAAATCAGAGAAGCAAAACGAAAAGCAGAAGAAGGCGATTTTGATTTTGATGAGAATTTTAGAGCAAAAATGAATGATGCCTTTGCACAATTCCGTGTTGCTCCCGAAGAAAAAGAACAGAAAAATATTCGTAAAGTCTTCATCAAATTATCTCGAAAATTTCATCCAGATTTAGCCGAAAATGAGCAACAAGCAGCCGAATTTCACGGCATGATGCAGCAAATCAACGAAGCCTATAAAGCTAATGATGTGCATACGCTTTTAGAAATGGAACAGCTATATTTAATGGAAGAGTTAGACTTTTCAACGGCTTCTATTACGATTGATGTATTGCAAAATGAAATTGATAGATTAGAACGTGATGTTGAGTTTATCAATGGTCAAGTAGATAGAACGAGTTTGGAAATCAAACAGTTACGAAAGTCTGATATGGGTTCGATGTTGACTGGAATCAAAAAGGCAGATAGAGAAGGCGAAGGTATTAAAGCAATGGAAGCGGAGTTTGATGAAATGATTGGACAATTAGAACAGATAAAAGCTGGTTTTGCGGATTCGTTAGAACGAGGTTCGATTTCTCCGATTTTAATTCAAATGATGAATCCGTTTGCAGGAGTTTTTGGTGGGAATATGCCATCTGATATGCCAGATTTATCAGATATGCCAGAAGGAATGGAAGACATTTTTGGTGATTTATTTTCGATGATGATGGAAGAAGAGGGCGATGATTATGAAGAAAACGAAAATCCGAAATTTCCTATTGGAACATTTGTAAAAGTTAATCGCACCATCACAAGTAGTATTGATGATGAAACCTCGATGAAAGGTTGGCAAGGTTGGGTTGATTACGCCTTTATTGATGAAGGAAAACCTGTTTACACAATTAATTTTGATATTCCAACCATGAAAAAAATGCCTAAATCATTGCTTAAAGAAGCTATTGAAGAAGGTATTGATTTCCAACAAACAGATTTTTATGAATATCAAATAAAAACCACAAAAGAAAATGGTAATATAGATGATGCGATTGCTTTTGCAGAAAATTTACGGATTGATGTACAATGGGAAAATACTGTCGATGGTAAAGAATTGATATTAATCAAAAAAATTCTGAAAGCGAATCCGAATCAAACTGATGAAGATAATTGGACAACTTACCTAAAATCAATTGTTCCTTTTGAAGCTAAAGGAATGGGCAAATTTGAACTCAAAAAAGGTAAAAAAGTTATTGTCAAAGATGTTAATCATTGTAATATTAATGTTGGTTTTACCGTAATTATTCAAGAGGAAAAAAGTAAAAAACGACCGTACGAATATCCACTCGACGATTTGATGCCAATTGATAAAACCTTACTACCAATTTTTGAATTACATTCAATTTGGTTTTATAGTTTTTACACTGGTAGAGATGATTCTTTCTTTTAAAACATTGTAATAGTAAGGATTGTACTTCAAGTGTAGTCCTTACTACTCAATACTAAAACTGCTGAAAGTCTTCCCATTTTAAGACTTCATAACCAGTCTTATTTTCATAAATATTCATGGCTATTGCTTTGCCAAGCTGCTCAACTTTTATACCTCGATATTGTGTCATTTTTCCTTTTAAAATAAAATCTAATTTGGGCCAAACAGCTAAAGCAATAGCTTGTGTAACGCCATAACGATTTGTCGGTGTCATAATCATCGACGGTTGAAAAATACTCAATCGCTCAAAGTTTAATGCTTTTAAAGCTTCTACCAATTCCGCCTTCGTTCGCATATAATAGTTATAGGAGTTCACATTTATTCCAACTGATGACAACAACGAAAAATGCTCAACTCCAGCTTTTTTACATGCTTCCGCAAATATAATCACAGCATCTTTATCTATTTTTATAAAATCTGCTTTACTCACTTTCGTTGGTTCACCGACACCTAAAGTACAAATCGCAACTTGATGATTTGGTAATACATTTTCGTAAGAACTCACATCAAAAATATCTGCTTTATGTTGCATAATATTTTTGTTAGAAATTCCTTCTACTTCTCTCCTACCTAACAAAGTTATTTTTTCAAAATGATCATTAGCAATCAGTTTTTTCAATGCTTCGCCACCAACTGCACCTGTTGCTCCAAGCATTACGATTGATTGATTTTTGGTTTGGTTTGTCATGTTTTTTAATTGATGAATTGAATAAAAACTATTTAGGGAATAGGAAATAAATAACCTACCCATTACTGAAATAAATTCAGCATAAGAAATCTTGATAAGAAATTGATTGAGTTCATAGCTGAAGTTTAAATGTTTGAATGTTGGAATGTTAAGATAACATTTGAACACTCCAACACTTGAACATTCAAACAAAAATCTACGCCACCATATAACCGCCATCAGCCGTATAAACGCCGCCAGTACAATAACTCGCTGCGTCAGAAGCTAAGAAAACCGCCAAACCTGCCATTTCTTCTGGTTGAGCCATTCGCTTACTCGGAATGTGATTAACGAATTGTTTTAGAATTTTTTCATTTTTCCATAAAGCAGAACTGAACTTCGTTTGAATCAAACCTGGACACAAGGCATTACTGCGAATATTGAAACTTCCCCATTCTTTGGCTTGACTTTGCGACAACATAATCAAAGCCGCTTTACTTACGCTATACATTCCCAAAAATGGCGAAGGTTTCATACCTTCAACCGATGAAATATTGATAATCGAACCACCACCACGACTTTGCATACTTGGAAAACACAAGTTTGCCAAAACCATGCAAGCCTTTACATTCACATTCATAATCTGATCAAATGCTTTTTCGTCTGCTTGAATCAATGGAGCAAATGTTGGATTTGTCGCTGCATTATTTATCAAAATATCAACGCCTCCAAAATGTTCAATCGTTGTGTTTACTAAGTTCTCTCGTTGTGCAGCATCACCGACATGACACGCAATTCCGACAGCTTCCAGTCCATCAGCTTTGAACTTTTCAACGACAGCATCACACGCCTCTTGCTTTCGGCTACTAATCACGACTTTCGCACCATGTTCTGCTAATCCTCTTGCTATTGCTTCGCCAATTCCTTTTGATGAACCTGTAATAATTGCTACTTTTCCCGTTAAGTCAAATTGTTTAATCATTTCTTTCAGTTTCTTTTTAGTTTCTTTTTAGTTTCTTTTTAGTTTAAGTTGTTTTGTAGTTTGAGTAGTTTAAGTAGTTTTGTAAACACAATTCAAACCATTGCTGTAAAACTACAAAAATCGAATAGTTATTTATTATGAAAATGAAATTTCATTTTTGTAATAAATAACACGTTAGAACTACTCTAACTACAAAACAACTTAAACTACTCAAACTAAAGTCATGCAAAAAGTAAGAAAAGGTGAAGAATTGCACGAAGTAAATTTAAAACAATATTTGTTTGAAAATCAGTTGATTAATGATGTAAATAGTACATTAGAAGTAATGCAATTTTCGACTGGGTTTTCTAATTTAACGTATCAATTAGATATTGAAAATAAATCGTTGGTCTTGCGTCGTCCGCCAGTCGGTGCTGTGAAACGTGGACATGATATGGGACGTGAGTTCAAGGTCTTGTCGGGTTTGAATAAAGGATTTGCGAAAGTGCCAAAAGTGTATGCTTATACTGAAAATACAGATATTATCGGTGCTTCATTTTATATCATGGAAAAAATTGATGGAATTATTTTGTCTGCAAAAGAAGCGTATAAACGCCAAATTGCACCAAATGATTTTAAAATTATCGCTGACAAATGGTTAGATACTTTCGTAGAATTGCATCAATTCGATTACGAATCGGTTGGTTTGAGTGATTTGGGACGACCAGCTGGTTATGTCGAAAGACAAGTTACAAACTGGGGAAAGCAATATTTGAAAGCCAAAACAGATGAGATTAAAGCTGCTCCTTTTGTGATGAAATGGTTACAAGATAATCAACCAAAAACGTATGAACATAGCTTGATTCACAATGATTATAAATATGATAATGTTGTTTTTGAAGATGATTCTTGGCAAAATTTAACAGCAGTTTTGGATTGGGAAATGTGTACGTTAGGTGATCCGTTGATGGATTTGGGAACATCTTTGGCGTATTGGTCAACATCTGATGATAACGAGATGATTTTGAAAGGTTTACCTTCGCCAACTGCTATGCAGGGAAATTCTGGTCGAACAGAATTAGTTGAAATGTATGCTCAAAAAAGTGGTCGAAATATTGATAATTTGGTGTTTTATTATGCGTTTGGATTGTTCAAATTAGCAGTAATTGTGCAACAGATTTATTATCGTTATCACAAAGGTTTGACAACTGATCCACGATTTGCACAATTAAATAAAGCAACCGAATTATTTATTACAATGGCTTTGATGGCAATTAAGAAAAATCGTATTGAGAAACTATTTTAATATAAAAACATGAATTTAAATCAAAATAAAGAAAATGCCATTGCATTTTACAAAATGGCATATGAAGGTGAACCGAGAAAAGCGGTAGAATTATACGTTGGAAATGAATATATTCAACATAATCCAGATGTTGGCGATGGAAAAGAGCCATTTATTGCGTATTTCGAGCGAGTTGGAAATGAATATCCCGATAAAACGATTGATTTTGTTCGTGCAATTGCGGAAGGTAATTTGGTCGCTTTGCATACGCATCAGGTTTGGCCAAGCATTAAGAAAGAATATATTACGATGGATTTTTTTAGATTTGATGGCAATGGAAAAATCGTAGAACATTGGGATTCGATTCAGCAAATTCCAGAAACTTCTGCACATGGAAATACGATGTATTAACTACTATGAAAACCAAACGATTACAACTTAGAGAACGTACTAAAATACTTTACGAAAGAATTATTCAACAAACGAGCGAAAAACAATTGATTTTCTTCGGTGTAAAAACAATAGATGAACTTGATGCTGCATTGGCACAATCAAAAAAACTTTTTGTGGATAATCGTTTTGACTTTCGATTATGGGATATTATTGAAAAATCCTCAGATGATGTGATTGGACATTGCGGCTTTCATCATTGGGAAAAGCGATATAATCGAGCAGAATTAGGTTATTTTCTGAATGAAACTGCACGAAATAAAGGCTATATGAAAGAAGCCATTCAAGCACTTATTAACTTTGGATTTGAAAATATGGATTTGAATCGAATTGAAGCTTTTATTGCTCCACAAAATTCTCCTTCTATCGGTGTTGTTAAACATTTGAAATTTACAAAAGAAGGTCTGCTGCGAGAACATCATAAAATTAATGGACAATTTTATGATTCTTTTGTTTTTCGGTTGTTAAAGTCGGAATATGAAACTTAAAAATAAAACCTACAATAATTTTTAATTTTTTTTATTCTAAAACCGATAATTCAAACTCAAATTCATTCCACTTTCTAACAAATAACGGCTTGAAAAACTTTGTGCATTTCGTCTCAAACCTGTTTCTTCTAAAGTCAAACCAGCTCTAATTTGCCAACTATCTGACAAACGATAATTTGCTCCAAGACCTAAATAACCACCTAAATAAGTTGAGGTATTGATTGTGTTACTAATTAAACTTGAACGATTGACAAGAAGATTCGTATTATTTAGACTAAAAGATGCATCAAAATCATAATCATCAAATCGAATATGATTCCATGTCAAACCTCCTTGAAACTCTAATTGTAATTTCTTTTTTCCACGATAATAAGCAAATCCTAAAGGCACTTGTAAAAAATGATAATTTTGGGAATTAGACAATGTCGATTGTAAAACATCGTTTGTTGTTGAGGTTGTTGTACCATTCGGAATCTGAACCGTAATGCCTTGTTGAATCGTGTTGAAAGGTGTGCTACTATTCAACACCAAATCATTTAATCTTGTCCCTTGATCATCTAAGTATACATTCGATTGATCGTAAGGAATATCTTCCGAATACGTATTATTAATATTAAAATTAGCATAACGGAATCCTGTTCTAAGATAAAAATCTTTTTTGATACCATAACCAAAATGAAAACCTATCGAAGGTGCATTCGCAATAGAATAAACAGGTACAGCTTCTCTCATAACTCCGTCTGCAAAAGCTGGTGCCATATTAGACTGTAAATCACTATCTTTCACTGAATTGGTTAATTCCAAATTAAAACCCATTGAAGATAAATCTACACCGAATTCATACTTTTTCCAAGTTTCTTTCGGTTCATTTATTGTTAAAAAACCAATCAGTTCAGATGGATTTTCTACCAACAATGATTTATTTTTTAATTCATTAATTGGATTATTCTCAATTACTTTATTCGTATTCGCTTCATCAATTTTTGTTTCAGCCATCGGTTGTTTTAATTGCTGATTTTCGGATGCTAACGCCTTATTTCTTTCTTCTAATTGTTTAATCTGTTGTTGATACGTTTGAATGATATTTTGATATTTTTTCGTATTATTTTCAACTGCTTTATCTAATGAAACAATACAAGCATTTTCTACATTTTTGACGGTTTGCAGTGTTTTTTCTTGTTCTAAATCGAATGCAGTTTGTAATTCATTTAGTTGATTTTGAAGTGTTTCATTTTGATTAATTAATGCATTATCAGCCGATTTTTTTGATAATTCGTTTGACGATTTTTCTTGTTTTAATTGCGTGTTTAAGGCAGCCATTTCTTGCTTCATGACATGATTTGCCTGTTTGACCTTGTATAAATACGTTCCAGTACCTAACAATGTCAACCCTAATAATATCGCCAAAATTGCTAACCAATTTCGTTTTGACTTTTCGTAAGTCGGGAAATTTGGTTGAGCATTTGCCCAAACAGATTCACTCGGTTCGTCCCAACCGTCATTGGACGAACTCAAGTCGTTTAGTTTCTCATTAAAAAAATCGTCTAAATTCTTATTCATCGCTTCAATTATAGTTTTCTACAATTTCTGAATTTTGCTTTCGCAAAATTCGCCTACTAACATACTGTACGAACAATAAAGATTTGGTTGCCTTTATATAGAAATTATTTTTAAAATTGACTGAAAAACGTCCAAATCACTTCACTTGCTTCAAAATTCGCATCTTCTTTTACAGGCCAAGAATGACCGTAATCCTCAATTTTATAATACCAAACCTCATTACTATCAACACAATTTTGATAAAGATAAGCATTCGTTTTTGAAGTAACGAAAGTTGTATCTTTTATCAAACAGTGGTTTTTATTCGCCCAAAAATCCATAATACTATCCATTTTTGGTGCATTTCCCCAACCATCATCTGTCGTCATACTTCCATCAATCGGCACAACATCATCAGCTATTCCATGGATTTGCAAAATAGGAATTGAAGCTGCATTTTCACAATCATTCCATGTTTTTTCGCTCATCGTTCCTGTCACCGAAGCGACTGCTCGGAATGTTTTCGATGCTCGACAAGCTAACGTATAACTCATATATCCGCCATTCGACATGCCACAAACAAATGTACGATTGACATTTAATTCGTATTTTTCTTGTAAGGCTTTCGCCAAATTAGATAAAAATCCCACATCATCTGTTTCCGAAATTTCTAAATCTGCATCCCAATGTGAGTTTCGGTATTTGTCATTAACACCCTTTGGATAACAAACAACAAAACCATGTTTATCTGCCAAAGCATTAAACTTTGAATGTTCCATCAACCGTTCTGCCGTTCCAGTATAACCATGTAATACAAAAATTAAAGCTGCATTTTCCTGAATATTTTCAGGCAAATACAGCAAATAATTTCGCATCATTCCATCATGTTCAAACTCATTACAATATTGAATTTTATCACAACTTTTTTCACAATTTGAAAAAATTATAATTAAAAAAAATCCAATAATAAAAAGCGATTTATATTGCATGTTGAATCAAATTATGCATCATCGTTTACAGAATTTTCAGACGGTTTATCAATCGTATAATACACCTCAATATCCGCTGTATTTCTAAGATAATTTACTTTTGAAATCTCATATCGAGTAACATTGATACCTAATCGTTCTTTCAAATCTGCTAAAAAAGCTTCATCATCTGTAAAGTGAATATTATCTACTTTTTCATATTTGATTAGCATTTTAAGTTCTTTTTGTTTTAGAACCGTACTTTCAACGATATAAATCGCAACAACAACGACCATATTTGCCCCTAAAATTTCGGAATAACTCATCTTTTTATTGGCTAACGCATTGATAACAGAAACACCAATAACGATAAATAAATACGTCATTTCTTTAATATCAATAGATTCCGTTCGATAACGGATAATCCCAAAAATCGCAAACAAACCTAAAGCCATTCCAATATCCAACTCATATTTTTTGAGTGTAAAACAAAGGAAAAACACGATAATTCCAATCATGTAATAAGTAAACGTAAAACTGGTGTCTTTTGTCTTTTTATTATATAATCCTCGAATGATAATCGTTAAAAAAAAGACGTTTACTAATAAACGAAACATCATTTTATAAAAATCATCGTCAAACAGTGGTATTGATAAAAATTCCATTTTTTATTTTAAGTGTGAAGCGTTCAAAAAATCTGTTTATATAAATTGAGTGTAATTCAAAAAATTGAGTTATTCTATCATTTTATGTAGTTTTAAATATTTCGAGACCAAGTAAGTAAATTTACATAAATACTTGATTTACAACCATTTATAAACCATGTAAAATCCTGTTACTTCTGTCGAGGCACTTAACAGCTGCTTTGCCGAAAATCTCATTAACTCATAGGCAGCTAAAGCAACCATTACTATAAACCACATAGTAATTATAGAAAATCGAAATTGAGTCGTTTTATAAGACAATGATTCTAATAAAATCAAGCGGTTAAGAAACGTATTTAACAAAAAAAACAAAAACAGTTTAATTCTGAACATTAAATTGTAATGATAAAAAAATTATTTTGATTGTTTCTGATCATTTTAGTAGTTAACTCCGAAGCTGTAGCTTCAGATTACGTAAAATAAATACAATTACACATTTTATGAATTTTAATAAAAAATCTGTTTTTAAGTACAAAATCTAAGTTATTTCGAAAGTATCTAATGTCTAAAATCTAATAGTGAAACGGTCAAATATCTCTATTAACGATGAAATGCTTCGCCCGTTTTCGCCATTTCCACCAACGAATTTGCAACCGTAAATCGTTCACCATATTTCGATTTCAAGTCATTCATACGATTGACAATATTCGCCACACCGATTTCGTCAATCATCCGAAAAGGACCACCAGTAAACGGCAAAAATCCGATTCCAAAAACAGCTCCTAAATCGCCATCGGTCGGATTTGCAATAATCCCTTCTTCCAAACACAACACCGCTTCATTCAACATCAATAGCACGCCACGATCTTGAATGTCTGCGATATCAAGCGTTTTGTCGCCATTTCCTTTAAAGTATTTGTAGGCAGATTTATCAACACCAGCTTTTTTTCCTTTTTCATTATAATTAAAAAAGCCTTTACCATTCTTCTTCCCTTTTCGTCCGTCCGCATTCATTCTCACCGCAGCATCATTAACCGTAAAGCCGATTTTTGCTTCCGCAAATGAGCGAGAACTTTCCGTAACGTGTGCCGCAATATCCAAACCGACTTCATCTAATAAGGTAATTGGTCCAACAGGAAAACCTTTTTTCAACATCGCTTTATCTACCACTTCGATTGCCAAACCTTCATCAATCATTGTCAAACATTCATTCGTATAAGGTGCTAAAATTCGATTGACATAAAATCCTGGTCCATCTTTCACGACAACGACTGTTTTACCTTGTCGCAACCCCATTTCATAACAAGATGCAATTACCCAGTCGGCCGTTTTTTCTGTTTTCACAATTTCCAATAACGGCATTTTCGGAACTGGCGAAAAGTAATGCATTCCAATTACCATTTCTGGTTTTTTAGCATAATTCATCATTTCCGTTACCGACAATGACGATGTATTTGTTGCAATAATTACATCAGCTTTTCCATGTTTTTGAATATCATCAATAATGCGTTTTTTCAACGACATTTCTTCCAAAACCGCTTCAATCACAATATCTGCCGTATCAAAATTATCATAAGTCAATTGTCCATTAACATTAGATAATTGTTGTTCTGCTTGTATTTTAGTAATTGATTTGAACTTGATTTTTTTAGCAATACTTTTCCAAATCAATTTGTACGCACTATCAATTACGTCTTGTTTAATGTCTTTCAATAATACATTAATCCCTTTTGTCGCACTGATTTGAGCAATTCCAGCTCCCATAAATCCAGCTCCAATCATACCTAAAGTATTCAACGATTTCGCATGGTCATAAGGATTTTTCTTATTATCTGTCATTGCAAAAAACAACGACCTCAAACCACGACTTTCAGGCGTCAACATCAAGCGTTCAAAGTGTTCCACTTCTTTTGCATAACCCGCTTTCAAACCTTTCGTCATTCCAGTTTCAACACAATCAATGATAGCAGGAATCGCAGGATAATTACCTTGTGATTGTTTCATTGCCATTTTTTTAGCTTGTGAAAACAACACACCTCGACCAAGCGGACTTTCCAATAATTTTTCGGTAAATGATAGTTTTGATTTGCGAACGATTGGTTTTTTAATCAACTTTTTCGCCATAATCATCGCTGCTTGTAGCAACTTCCCTTCATCGGTCAACTCATCAACTAAACCCCATTTTTTCGCACGAAACGGATCAATTAACTTTCCAGTCAACATCATATCCAATGCTTTCTGAATACCAATCAAACGAGGCAAACGTTGCGTTCCTCCGCCACCTGGCAAAATCCCCAATTGTACTTCTGGTAAACCTAATTTTGTATGTTTTGCTTTTGTCGCAATCCGAGCATCACAAGCCAAAATCACCTCTGTTCCCAAACCAACACAATTTCCATTGATAGCTGCAATAATCGGCTTTTTTGATTTTTCCAATCTATCCAACGATTCATGACCTTTCTTTTGAAATGGTTTAAAATCGCCTTCTTTCTCAATCTGAAAAGCCTTAATATCTGCACCAGCCATAAAATCACGCTTTCGACTGATTAGAATCACAGCGTGAATGTCATCATTCTCAATCACTTTTGGAGCTAACTCCTCAAACAAACCAATCACTGCTGGCGACACAATATTCAATTTTTCCAACTTGTGGTCAAACCAACAAATCGCAATATTATCTTGAATCTCTATTTCTATAAAATCGCTGAATTTCATTTTTTTCGTCTAAGTAGTCTGTTAAATGATAAAAAAATTAATAAGTAGCACTGAAAATACATATTTTTTTTCAAGAACGAATCATGAAAATTAGTACATATCTTTGTTATAAACTTATTTTTTAATCAATTGTATAAATTTCGATAGAAAAATTGATAAAAACGATTCTTCAATTACTATTTTACGCTTGTTACATAAAGATGAAAAAAGTTCATTAAAAACGATTACCATTTTTTTGTTTTCTAACCTTATCTTAAATTGATTGTCAATTGTTTAATTTAATTCACATCGCCCAAGTTCGCATTCCTATCCAGCCATTTGTCATCAAAAATACGGTTAAAAATGTCATGGCTAAAGCCAATAATAGAAAGTAAGTTTTTATTTCATTGGTTCGTATCTAATATTTGGCGAAAGCCTAAAAATACAATTCAATTATAAAAATTGAAATTTTGATAAAATAGATTAACGGTTTTAACAAAATCGTAAAAAGGTCCAAACGCCCAAAAACTTGATAAAAATCATTATTTAGAAAAAATCTAATTAAAAATTAGAACCTTTGAACAACTCGCTGTAATTTTGCATTTCATACAAGTGATCATAACATTTTGTCGTAAATCGTGTCGATTTTTGAAATCGACACGATTTGTTAAAATAGAAACGTGAAGCAACTTACAACCATATTATCATTATCTTTTTTCCTTTGCCTTTCGGCAATAACAACCGCTCAAACCTTGTCTGTTACTGTAATTGATAGCTTGACAAATGTAGCTTTAAAAGGCGTAATGATTGAGTTGAATGACGGTGAAACGGTAAAATTTGAAGAAACCGATGAAAATGGTTTTTCAAAACTCGAAGTCAAAGAAAAGAACGCAACACTTCGTATTTATTTAGAAACACATAGAACCCAAATTATTCCACTGACTTTTGCAACGAATGAAAACAAAGAAATCATTGTCAAATTACAACCTTTGAATTTTAACTTATCACTCATCGAAATCACGGCTAACCAAGGAAGTGCGACAAATGTCGGACGAATGCGAAATGTTCAAGATTATGGAATTTATGCTGCGAAAAAATCAGAAGTGATTTTGATGGATAATATGACGGCAAACTTAGCCACAAACAACGCTCGACAGGTTTACAAAGGCATCGCTGGTTTGAATATTTGGGAAAGCGACGGAGCAGGTCTGCAGTTAAGTATCGGTGCAAGAGGATTGGATCCGAACCGAACTTCTAATTTCAATACTCGACAAAATGGTTACGATATTTCGGCTGATGCGTTGGGTTATCCTGAAAGTTATTATACGCCACCAACTCAAGCTTTAGAACGAATTGAAATCGTTCGAGGTGCAGCTTCTTTACAATATGGCCCACAATTTGGAGGTTTGTTGAATTTCGTTTTTAAGAAAGGAAATGAGGAAAAACCGTTTGAATTTACATCAGAAAATACAGTTGGTTCATTTGGTTTATTGACGACTTTTAATAGTATTGGCGGAAGCAAAAATGGTTGGAATTATTATGGATTTCATCAATATAAACAAGGCGATGGTTGGCGACCAAATTCTCAATTTGATCAACAAACAGCTTACGCAAGTATTGAAAAAACATTCGGTAAACTCACGATTAACGGACAGTTTACACGAATGAATTATTTAGCTCAACAAGCTGGAGGTTTAGCAGATTTTGAGTTCAATCAAAATCCTCGACAATCAAAACGAGAACGAAACTGGTTCAAAGTAGATTGGAACTTAACCGCTTTAAATTTAGATTATAAATTTAATGGAAATACAAAGCTAAACAGCCGATTTTTTTACTTAGATGCTGGTCGTGAAGCGTTAGGCGAATTAGGTGCAATCAATCGTCCTGATCCATTGCGAGAACGAGATTTAATCAAAGGAACTTATAATAATTTTGGTAACGAAACCCGCTTGATTCATCGCTACGAAATCGGCAAACAATTATCTACTTTTCTTGTCGGAACTCGCTATTACCAAGGATTTACAACCAATCGTCAAGGTAATGCGTCTGATGGTTCAGGTGCCGATTTTACGTTTTTAAACCCAGATGATTTAGAACGTTCTTCTTACAAATTTCCAAGTCGAAATATATCCGTTTTTGCAGAAAACTTATTCAATATTACCGATAAATGGACAATTACGCCAGGTGTTCGTTTTGAGTATATTCGCACCGCTTCTGAAGGATTTTATAAAGAGCAAGTTTTCTCTGGTGGACGAGTTATTTTTGAACAAAAATTTGAAGATTCGCAGGTGAATCCTCGTTCGTTGGTTTTGGCAGGTTTGGGCATTGGCTACAAGCCAAATGAACAATTAGAATTGTATGCTAATGCGTCACAAAATTATCGTTCAATCAACTTCACCGACTTAGCAGTTGTGAATCCAAATTTGATTGTCGATAGTTTATTGACAGACGAAAAGGGCTTCAATATTGACTTCGGAATCCGTGGTGAATTTCGGGATAATGCGATTCGTTTTGATGCGAATGTTTTCTATTTATCGTATCAAAATAGAATCGGAACTGGCGAAATCATCGTTCCTGATCCAGCCGTTATTGAACGTGCAGTGGCTTTTCGTACTAATATCGGCGATGCTCAAATTTTTGGTTTAGAATCCTACATCGAAGCCGATTTTTGGCGATTTATTCAACCTGAAAATACGGATTTTAGTTTGGTGGCTTTCGCCAATTTGAGTGTATTACATGGAGAATATACGTCTGGAACATCTGATTTTGTAAACAATGATGTTGAACTCATTCCGCCATTTTCAATTAAAACTGGTCTTAATTTCAAATATAAAACCTTCAAAGTCGCTTATCAATTTGCTTACACCGCAGCACACTTTACTGATGCCACAAATGCAACTTTCGTAGCGGATGCGACACGAGGTTTGATTCCTGATTACAGCGTTCATGATTTATCTTTAGCGTATTCTTATAATCGTTACAGAATCCAAACTGGGATTAATAATTTGACGAATAATTACTACTTTACTCGTCGTGCAACGGCTTATCCTGGCCCTGGGATTATTCCGAGTGATGGACGGAATTTTTATGTGACTTTTGGGGTTCGGATATAGATTTCGTTGTTTGTGATTCGGACGCAGAGCACAGTTTACTTCGATTTCTCATCGGAGCAGAATAAAAAATATGGCAATCAAAAGAAAAGTCATCAGGTGAGTTTTTTGTAGAAAAATCGACTATAAAATGACTTTTCGTAAAGTTTAAGATACTCACCTAATGACTATTTAAATCAATATTTGTTGCTTGCACTTGCCATATTTACAAAGTAAAGAATATAAAATCTGCGTTGGAATATGTGTGAGAAACTTTTAATGCATTTGCTCTTAACAATTAAACGTTGACTTTTTTCTTTGCCTTTTTTATCAACTTAAATGCCCAATCATAATGACTTGAAGTTCCTGAAATAAAATAGGCAGCCATCGAAGTTGAACCTGTCCATTTATAGCGTTTTTTTTCAAATAACTCATCATTTGTGTATTGATTCATAGTTTCCCAAACCATTTGATGCGAATCATCTAATAATTTTTTAATCTCTGATAAAGACGTTGTATGATACTTTTCCCAAATCCAATGATTCAATTCAGAATTCATTTTCCAAGTATATCCTTTTGCTGGCATTTCAGGTTTTTCGCCTGTCATTCCGATATTATGCCATTCTAATAACATCAAATGCCAATGGTATAAATGTGCTAAAACATCACGAATATTGCGATTCATTGTACCTTTTGGAAATTCCCGTTGTTGCTCTTCTTTAGGTAATTTATGAATAAATTGTATCAATTTGTTATAGTTTGTTTGACTTAATTCTATTAATGTTGATTTCGTTTTTGGACGTGGCATATTTCATTTTTTTGTTTAATAATAGATTATAAATTTAGTTGAAATATGCGATTTAAGGTATGATTTAAGTCAAACTTTAAGCTATTTATTGAATTTCTAACTTGATAGGAATATTGTCTAACTCGGGATGTTTGTTAAGTTTTTCGATTAGTTCGATCACTGCACTAAGAACCATTTTACCAGAAATCCAACTGATTGTTTCATAATTAATCTTTGGAGGTTTAGCATATTTTTTCATTTCAATCAATGAAATAATAGTATCATTTTTTAAAAATGCTTCTATTGCAAAAACTTCAAAAGTGCTTGAAGTTTTCATTTTGTCCAGATAAATCACAATTCTATCTATTTCCTGAAATCTAATGGTTTGATTAACCCAAAAAAGCCTTTCATTAACAAAATTAAAGTGTATTAATGTTTGAGAAACATTAAAAAATTGAATTTTAAATTGAAATTGCTCTTCTATTATTTGAAATATTTGTCGGCTTTTTCGACCTATTTTAGAATGATAAATTAAAGCATCAACATTGTCATCAACTCGTTGATTATCAAAATGATATAATTTATAAAAATCACAGAAAGCATCTAAAAATATAGGAAGTTCATTGACATTTTTTAAGCAAATTGTTTCGAGATGTTTATCAAAGTTACTAATTGAAATATTACACTTATTAAATCTCGTATCTATTGTAATTTTAAAAAAGTGGAAAGAATACAATTCTGTTGTTCTAATAAAATATTGTTTACGAAAATATTGAATAGAAGAACGCCTAAATATAAATTCTTTATGAGTCGAACCTTCCGTTATTTTAATGGCAGATGCTAAGATTTTAATATTGTCCTTCACACTGATTTTATTTTAGAAAATCTATAAATTAATCAAATTTTTAGATCACGAAAATACTTGTATAAAAAATGGAGAATTGTATAATTTTCAATTCTCCATTTTCACTTCGCCATTAATTAAAATTGCGATTCAGGTAAATGAACCACGATTCCATCTAAATCCGTTGTCAATTTGATTTGACAACCTAAACGACTATTATCTTGACGAAAACCACAAATTCCCAGTAACATATCTTCCTCATCATTTACGCTACCAGTTTTGCTTTCCCAAGCGTTGTCAATGAAGCAGTGACAAGTTGCACAAGCACATTCTCCTTCACAATCGCCGACAATTTCTTCAATATCATTTTCGACAGCCGCTTCCATGATTGTTGTACCTTCATCAACAGAAACTGCTACTTTTTCACCATCAATTTTAATAAAATTTACTGTAACCATTTATTCGTTTGTTTTTATAAGTGATAAAATTACAAACTTTGCTTTTCAATGCTCAAAGTTACGGTTTTTAAGTATGAAATCCGTCAAATCCCTCAAATCTGTTAAATCTGTGTTCCAATTATAAACCACTAATACTCCAAAACAATCTTCCCAAAATGTTGCCCACTCTCTTGATAACGAAATGCATTTGCCAATTCATCGAATGCAAAACTTCTATCAATAATCGGTTGAAAACCGTTGACATCAATAGCTTTAACCATATTTTCTTGCGACAAACGAGAATCTACCGCAATTCCTTTCATTGTCAAATGTTTAAAAAACAACTTAGGAAACGTCAAACTTCCTTTTCGGCCATTACTCAAAATTCCAATAGCGATAATACTTCCGCCAATTGCCGCAGCATCAATAGAATTTGCCATCGTCGATCCACCTCCAACATCCAAAACATGGTCAACACCGCCAGTCATTTTAAAAATCGTTCTTCCCCAACGTTCATCTTCTCTGTAATTCACCACTGCTTCTGTACCCATTTCTTTTAATCTTTCTGCTTTTGCAGCCGAAGAAGTTGTTGCAAAAACTCTTGCACCAACCATTTTTGCGATTTGTAAACCAAAAATCGACATTCCACCAGTTCCTTCAATAAGGACTTTGTCACCAGGTTTGATATTGCCTTCTGTCACCAAACCTCTCCAAGCCGTCAAAGCGGCACAAGACAATGTTGCAGCTTGTGCGTATGTATATCCTTTAGGCATTTTGGTGACGGCTTCCGCCGAAATAGTAGATTGTTCGGTGATATAGCCATTGAAGGATTCGCCAGAGATTGCCCTTGTTTTGGCAGCAGTTGGTTTTCCATCTATCCAGTTTGGAAAAAATAAAGACATAACTTTGTCACCAGTTTTCCACTTCGTCACTCCTTCACCTACAGCGATAACTTCACCAGCACCATCAGACATTGGGATTCGATTTTCGGGTACTTTTATTGCTCCGATTGCTACCAAATAATCATGATAATTTAAAGATGTTGCATGCCAACGCACCAAAATTTCTCCTGCTTTTGGCTTTGGATTTTCTGTTTCGATGATTTTTAAATTGTCTAATCCTCCACCATTTGTTATGATTGATTTCATTTGATTAATTTTGCAGGGCAAGTTCTATTACTTTTCCCTTTGTTAGTGATGTTGTAAAAGTAATGAATTTCAACAACAAATCATATAGATAGCTATATTTGTAAATATTATTTATACTAATTTTAAAAATTTTGAAATTGAAGAGGTTTGAGTATTAAAAAAAAAGCATTATTATAGATAATCAATACAAACAAAGCATTCAACAATAAAAATTCAATAAAATATTAATTTCAAAAATATTCAAAAATATTCAAAAATAGGGAGTAGATAGTTCATCCAATACTATCTATCTAAAGGGTTTTCTCATAAAAACTTTTAATGTATGAAATTAATATTTTTTGAACCACAAAAGAATCAATAGGCACAAAAGGTATTCACAAAAGTTATATTTATTAATTCTTTTGTGAATACCTTTTGTGCTTATTATGCCTTTT
>JBGCFH010000447.1:0-2731 GCA_045106825.1 Saprospiraceae bacterium
AAAAATTATCAATAAACCATTTTTTCTACCAATTATTAGAAAATCTGCGTGAATCTGCGTGAATCTGCGTGAAAAAAGCATTTTGCGAAGCAAAATTTAGCAATTGTGATTTCTATTTTACGTTTCAGCGAAACGTGAATACATAGGATTTTTAAAGAACTACAACTTTTTAATTATCTTAATGTTGTCGATGATAGAATAATTGAAGTCAAATAAATTACCTCAACAAAAAATTAAGCAATGTTTCAACGATTAAGTGTAATGGCATGTTTTGCAATGATGTGCCTACTAATGTCTTCTACGACTGCTTTCGCTCAAAATTTTCCTGCTTTAGATAAAAGTCCTGCAGATATTGCAAATTTTCCGAAGAGAGGAAGTGACAAAACGGTAAAAGTCGTTTACAGTCGCCCACAAGTGAAAGACAGAAAAGTATTTGGTGGTATTGTTAAATATGGTAATGTCTGGCGTACAGGTGCAAATGAAGCGACTGAAATTACGTTTTCAAAAGCAGTGAAAATCGGAGGGAAATCCGTAAAAGCAGGAACTTACACTTTATTTACCATTCCAACAGAAGATACTTGGACGGTGATTATTAACTCCGAACTCAATCAATGGGGAGCTTATCAGTATAACAAGAGTAAAGATGTCATTCGTACAGAAGTCAATTCAAAAAAGTCTGCTGAAACGATAGAAGCTTTTTCTATTACGTTTGATAAATCTGCAAAAGGTGCAACAATGTATTTAGGTTGGGAAAAAACCATTGTGGAAATTCCAATTGAGTTTTAGTGATTTAGATTGAAGGCATTTTTAAAAATGCCTTCAATCAATATAAGTAGGTTTACTTAAATATTCTTTTGATTTACAATTATCTATAAATCCTGTTAATTCTGTCGAAATACTTAATAAACTTTAATCTAAATATTTTCAATCATTTCTTTCCGAAACTGTAATATTGTAAAAAAGGCTTCAAAATCCTTTTGCCAATTACTCCAAACTTGTGAGTTCATCGGCAATTCTTTAATTAATTCCTTATGCAATTGCGGACGAATTTGAAAAACCATTTTCTTCAAAATTGTGCGATAATGCCAACCATGCCAACTACGACTTTCAGTTGATAACCAATTAGTTAAGTTAAAATAAAAAGCTTTCGCCAAACTATCTTCCCAAGTATATTTGTCACCGTAAGCCATCAATAATATAATTATATCTTCCGAATCATCTAAATATCCTTTGGATTGTTTAAGTTCTAATAAACACATTTTATTAAATAATGATTTGGAAACAGCTTTGAATAATGGCTGAATACTTACATTTTGAAAACGGTTTTTATTCCGTTTTTTTATCCAAAAAGTCAAAATTGCCTCTGCAAAAAAACTGTTGCCGTGTTCACCAGTTGCATTAACTAATGCTTGTAATAATAATTCACTCCAATCACTTCGCAAGAAAATATCCAATGTTTCTGATGAGGACGTTTTAAAATGTTCGTCCCATTTTTGAGGTGGAATCTTTTGAATAATTTGTCCTAACCAATTCGCTTTTTGACCAAACTGAAACTGATGTGATTTCTCTTGAATTCCGTCTCGTTTCCATTCTTTTTTGAATTTTTCAGGAATCGTAATGATTAACTTTGGTTTTTTAAACATCCGACTTTTCACTTCAATCAATTGCAACGCTTCTTGAAATAATCGCTCATTCAAAGCTGAATTTTCAATTTTAGATAATAAATATGCTGCAACTTCTCGCACTTCTTTTCGTCTATCATTCAAACAAGATTCTAAAAAATCCTCATCATTTTCTGACAAATTTGTATGCAACGTATCTAAAAAATACTTTCTATCCTGAAAACTATCTTCTGTCCAAGTTGATTCAATCAGTTCCACTGCTTTTTGTGGATTTTGCTTTCGCAAAAATTGTAGTAACGATAAGCGTTCGGCTTTCGTACCAATATCCCAGTTTTCAAACTTTGGCTGAGTCACTAAGTTTTTCCATTCTGGATGTTGCAATGCCAACCATTTTCCACGTTCACCAACAGCCGACTTTATCGCTTCCCACAATTCCGAATCCACAACACACTTATTCAACACTTGCGGCAATGCTTCTGGCGGTAAGACTTTATTCGCATTTTCCAAATGTCGCAAAAACTCTGGCAACGCAGGAGCAAACTCTTCACTCGACAACATCAACGCCAAATTATAAGCTGCTTTATCACTATAAGTTTCCAACATTTCCTCTGGCGAAGCCGTCGGTAAACCACCTTTTCGCTTCGGTAACTCCTTCCCTACTCGCTGCATTTGTCCCAGCAAAGCCGCCGATTGCAATAGTATTTTAGCAGGTTCAGCATCTATTTTGATACCGATTTCTGCTAAAATCGCTTTATCGCTTTCGCTAATTTTTCCCCGTTGTGTGCCGATTAAGGCAGTTTTTACGATTTCTTTCCACATATTCCCCAAACTTTTTCGTCATACCGACGAAGGTCGGTATCTCCTAAACTTTTAACTTATCCATTTTAAACAACAACAAATCAAAAACCCAACTTCCCAAAAATCCTAAACAATCATTTCACCATCAAACCAACATTTTCCAAAACCCAAAGTCTTTTAAACTTCTAAAATGTTGGTTTGATGGTGAACTTGAAAGTCAATATTAGTTGGCTTTTAAGTAGATTATTTTCTTTTTTAATCTTCCAAAACAAAATATTGGGAGATACCGACCTTCGTCGGTATGACGGAAT
>JBGCFH010000448.1:0-12142 GCA_045106825.1 Saprospiraceae bacterium
CCGAAGGACTTGTGATAATCAATTCGACATCATAAACTCCTGGAATCAAATAACCAACTGTTGGATTTTGAACGTTATAATTATCAGGGTTTGCACCTTCAATGCTCCAATTCCAAGCAATTGCATTTTGTGATAAATCAGTGAACTGTACAGAATCTGGTGCACAGGCTATAAATATTTTATCTGATGTAAAATTAGCAACTGGATCAGCTACAATGATTCGTTCTAAAGTATCAATATCAACACAACCATTAACATCTGTTACCGTCAATATAATTTGAAAAGTATCTTCTGTTTCATAAAAGTGTGTTGGATTAGCATCTGTAGAAGTCGAATCATCACCAAAATCCCATAAATAAGATAAATTCAAACCTGTGGATTGATTCGTAAAATTAACGGTTTGTTCTGTACAAGCTAATGAATCTGCTATAAATGCGGCAGTTGGAAATGTCGGCAAAACATTTTGTCTTAAAACATCTGTACAACCATAACTACTTGTTACTGTTAATCTTGCCCTTTGATTTACATTTACTGCTCCATCATACGTATAACTTGGATTTTGAAGTGTTGATGTTCCGTTATTTACAAAATCCCATTGCCATGATACAATTGTATCAGGAAATGCATAAGAGGTATCTGTAAAGTGTACCGTCAGAGGATGGCAACCAGAATAGTTATCTGGGTAAAATCCTACATAAGCATCTGCTGCTGTAATCGTATCTGTAAAACTTAATGTGTCTGTACAACTATTAACATCTGTGACGACAAGCGTAATTTCATTATAATAACCTTCATTTTGATAAATAAAACTTGGTGTTGTTGTACCTTGACCTGCTATAAATGCTCCAGGTGCTATCCATTCATATTGATTTGCATATAAAGAAGCTGATGCATCAACAGTAACAGCTAATGGAATACAACCTAATGTTGTATCCACGGTAAATGATGCTAATGGATCCGTTGTTCTTATTATATTAAAATCAAAAACTCGTTCACAATTCAAAGAATCTTCAATACGTAAAACAGGATTATAAATACCAGCTGTATCATAAACATAGTAAATCGTAGTATCTAATGCTAAAGATGTAAATGTCCCAAATGTAGTATCATTTCCATCTCCAAACTCAATCGTTACAATACCAATATTTGAACCTTGAATATTAAAACCAACTTGATGATCTTCACAACTATCGGTCGGTGATACAGACATACTGGACAATGATGGTCCATCGACTTGCACAAAATTACTTACCGTTAATGTATCTTGACAACCGCCAGTTCCTTCTGCAATTAATGTCAAATCATAAGAACCAGTTCCTGAATATACAACAGCTGGATTTTGAAGTACTGAGGTACTATCATTTCCAAATAACCATAGCCATGATATAGCATTTTCGGAACTATCAGTAAATGTAACCGTCAAGTTTTCACACTCTGAATAAGTTGTATCTGCTCCAAAGTTAGCAACTGGATCTAATACAACTATCGAATCACAGAGAATACTATCACAACCATTTATATCTGTAACCGTCAAACAAACTTGATATGTACCTTCCATTGTATAACTAAATGATGGACTTGAAGCTATACTTGTATCTCCATTACCAAAATCCCAATGATAAGATAAATCAAAACCTGATGAACTATCCGCTGATGTTACAGTTAAATCGCTACAAACAGTATCTCGGGATATGCTAAAATTAGAAATCGGTTGTGTTGGTCTAATAAATGATGGAATTGTATCAGTATTTACAACGCCAAATTCATTTATAACCGTAAGCGTAACCATATAAGCAAATTCACCTGATGATACATCATAAATATGAGTTGGATTTTGATCATTGGAAAAATTTCCATCACCAAAATCCCAAACATAAGACACAATACTATCTGGAAAACCAAAGGACGAATCCGAAAATTCAACAGTTAATGGTGCACAACCTGTATAAAGACTTAGATTCGGATCATTACAGTTAACTGGTGTTGTACCGATTGCAGTAATATAAGTTGTATCTCCTGTAAGAGAATCAATTTGAATAATACAACCACTACTTCCTCCAACTATTGGGTTTCCATTATTAATAAATGAAACAGGGCTTTCAATTAAGCCTCCTGAACCACCCGTTGTATCGACATCACCTACGGCAGTGACATCCGTAGCACATATTTGTTTTGTAATCGTATCTAAACATCCTTGGTCAGAACGAACAACTAACGTTAAATCATAAACACCTACCGTATCAAATGAAAAGATTGGTTCACAAATTGAATCGGTTGAACCAAACAAAAGTGTCACTTCGTCAGGTAATGTCCAACGACAACGTCCATTATTATTTTCAGAGGAATCGATTATTGCTACTGGAAAATCAATCGATACACATTCTACGGTGTCGGTTGTCCATCCAAAATTGGCTACTGGAGGATCTAAGTTTATCGTTGTAGAATCGGTAAGCGTACAGCCACTTGCATCTGTTATAGTTAATGTTGCTACATATTCTCCGATAGTAGGATAAATATAACTTGGATTTTGTAATGTAGAAGTATCATTTGTTATACCATCTACACCAAAGTCCCAATACCAATTGATAACCGTTCCAGTCGAATTATCACTAAAATCAATACCAGTAGGGCTAACTTCACAATCGCCATCTGTTCCGATATTAACTTCTAAATCTGTTACATTAACTAAACTATTTTGAAATACAGTGTCAATACAACCACCACTTTCAGCAGAAAGCCATACATCATAACTACCAGAAGCGGAATAAAATGTATCAGGAATATTAAATCCAGAAACAGTATCTAAACCATTAAACCAAAGCCAATTTGTTCCACTTGGGTCAGAGTTATTGATAAATGATATATTTTCATTAATACAAGGTGCATTATCGCTAACTGTGAAGTTTAATGTTGGTGGTGTTCCTACATTAATATAGCCCGGTAACATTAATGAATCACTACAACCTTGTGCAGTCATAATAACTAATTCTACATCATATGTTCCCGAAGACAGATAGGTATGTGTTGGATTTTGCTGCGTAGAAGTATTACCATCTCCAAAACGCCATAACCAACCTGTAACTCCTGTGAAAGAAGTCGAATTATCAAAAAATTGTACAACAATTGGTTCACAACCTCCAACTATATTAGAATTAAAACTCACCTCAATACTATCAATAATGACTGTATCTCGTATAATGGAAGAAATACAACCTTGTGGTGACGAAACAGCAAGAGATATTGGATAACTCCCTGCATCAGTCCATGTTTTAGTTGGATTCTGATCACTTGATGTTGTTCCATCTCCAAAGTCCCAAGCATAAATTGGTGTTAATGTACCAATCACTGTGCTTGTAAAACTCATCGTATGTGGCTGATTACATGTTTCAAAGTCTTCTAAAGAACTAAATGTACCTGAAGGCTTTGGGTTAATGATGATACAAGTATCAAATACAGTAGTAAAAGAACAACTATCAATAGTAACCGTAAGCGAAGGCGTAAAACAACCCGGGTTCGCATATGTATGTATTGGGTTTTGAATATTTGAGGTGTTTCCATCTCCAAAATTCCAAGCCCAACTTGTAACAGTACCCGATGAACTTCCATTGAATTGTATGGCCTCCGTTGCACAAGCTGTATTTGGTGCTTGAATAGAAACTGTTGGATCAGCAACAATCGTAATCGTTTGTGTTGTTGTATCGGCACAACCATTTACTATGCCATCAGTTACAATTAATTGAACAGTAAATGTTCCTGAAGTTAAATACTCATAAGTATGTGTAGGTAATGCCGTTGTTATCGAACCTATTCCATCTCCAAAATTCCAATTATACATTGGTGACGGTGTACAAGGTAATGATGATGTGCTGGTAAATACCACATTTGTTGTCGCATCACAATCAGGCTGAATTTGAGCCGTAAAATTTGCAATAGGTTTTGGTTCAACAGTGAATACATTAAAGGCAGTTGTATCACTTCGACAACCTAATTGATTTTCAACAAGTAATTTTACATCATAAATACCATCTTCTGTAAATGTATTAGAAAACGAATTTGCATTTGTCCTAATAATTGTATCTCGTCCATCGCCAGCAAAACAAATTGAATCACTTGAAAAAGTCCATGTCCATGTCCAACCATTTGTTGACGAACTTGTAGTTGAAGGATTGAATTGAACGTCCAGGGGTTGACAGCCAGAATTCGGATTAGAGGTAAAACTAATAATAGGATTAGAATTAACCGTTATTAGATTGACCTTAGTAATTGTATCCGTTATACCAGAAGCATAATATACAACCGCTGTAACAGTGTAGACTCCTGCTGTTGTGTATACATAACCGATTCCGTAAGGTAAATGGTCAAAAACCCAATCAGGATTATCTCCAAAATTCCATCTAACCGAATCTATAGCACCAAAATTGGTATCAAATCCCAAAGGAATAGGAGTAAAACCCACAGCTGTATTTTCACAAATTGTATTTTGTGTCGTTGCTGCTGTATTATTAAAGTCATTATTTTGAGCTTTAGCGAATGTACCAAAGCAAAATAAACTAAAAGTAAGTAGTAAAGCTTTTAGGCTATAAGTCATGCTTTTAATGATTATAAACAATTAGTTAATTGCTATAAATACCATACAATAATTAACTACTCTATTAAAAACAATAGAGTAATTTTAATATTAAGGATTGATTACTGAATGATAAAATGAATAATCTTGAAGCACATTGGTTAGTTTCTTCTAATTAATATTTTTTAGATGCAACAACTTTTTATTCAAACAGTACCATTTATAGCTATTTCTAACAAAGTGATTTATGTAGGAAAGGTGATTTTCATACCACAAAAATACAATTCTAATTTATCGTATAGTTATGAAATCGAATTAATTTGATAATGCATCATACATATTATTATTTATAATGCTTCTCAAAATTGATTTATTCAGTATTTGTTTTACGTTTTTAACAATCTTATTTTTAACTTTTTCTTAAAAGAAATATTGTTCAGACACAGATATGTTATATGTGATTTTGATTATTTAGTTGCATTTAGGTACTAATATTAACAAACAAAGGAATTTAGTTTAAACTAAATTCCTTTGGGTTCTCTAAAAAATTTTATGGTTTTCGATGAAAATTGTAAAAAGATGAAATCTGTTACGATGATATTTTGCATTCCGTACTCCGTTGATTTTCAATCAAGTACCTAATACCAAATACCCATTATTGAAAAGTTTTTATTATTCATTTGAATAATGAGTATTTCCACAAAAAATTCAAAGAACCTTACTTTGTTTGTAGTCCTTTTCCAAAAATTATGGATCAACAACCTTTTTTCCTTCTTTTGATTTTATCCCATCAGTTTCTTCTACAAATTCAATCGCAGCCAAACGCTTAGCATAACCATTTTGCATTGCCTTAAATTTTTCTAAGCTTTCTCCTTTCATAGGATTTGGTGGTGGTAAATTTTCTTTTCTGTGATTAACTTGTTTACCATTTTTCCAAAAACGGAAACAAACATGTGGTCCAGTCGCCAAACCAGTAGCACCAACATAACCAATAACTTCACCTTGTTTAACTTTCGTTCCTGGACGTATTCCTTTCGCAAAGCGGCTCATGTGTAAATATTGTGTTTCATACGTCTTATCGTGCTTGATTTTAACATAATTTCCATTTCCTCTTGAGCGACTTGCTTTTATTACTGTCCCCGATGAAACTGCTTGAATCGGTGTGCCGTGAGGTGCTGCATAATCTGTACCCAAGTGTGCTTTCACTCTTCTTAACACTGGATGAAAACGGCGTAAGTTGTAAGCGGATGAAATTCGAGCATATTGAACTGGAGATTTCAAAAATGCCTTTTTCATCGGACGACCTTCTTCATCAAAAAAGCCAGTATAATTTTCATCCTCATAATAATAAGCGTAATATTCTTTTCCTCTATTTTTAAAATAAGCCGCCTGAATCTGTCCAACACCAACGGTTTCACCATCAATATATTTTTCTTCAAAAATCAATTTAAAACAATCACCTTTTTCGATATGATGAAAATCAACTTGCCAAGCCAACGCCAATTCCATTTTCATGGCAACCTCAAAACTCATTCCGTTATCTACAATAGCATTCCAGAGTGAATTATTTACAACACCAGAGTTTTCTTTAATTTTAATTTCAATTGGCTTTTTTACAACTTTAGCAGAAGTTTCACCTTTCAAGTCATAAACAACATACTCAAACGCACTCGGTTCATAAATCAAATAATCCGCAGGTTGATCTTTATCCGTAGCTAAAACCGTATATTTTTTCCCATCTCTAACTTTACGTAAATTAAAAACATCTTTAGATTGCTGTACCAGTTTATCAATTTGCGAATACGATACATGATGTCTTTGCAAAATAGAACCCATGACTTCGTTCTTCTGAATTTCACTTTCTGTAACATGATAATTATCCAAAACTAATCCATACTTTATAGTTGGTTCTACTATTTGAATCGGTTGATTCAAAATACTTTTGGTAAGAGGTGTTGTGGCAACTGATGTAGAAATATTATTTTGATATCTTTGTGTAATATAAGCAAATGCTGTAATTATTGTAATCACTAATCCGCCAAGTAGCAATTTTTTACCTGTTAAAAGTTTCACGGTGTAAGTAGTTTTGGTTCTGTAAAGTAGTAATTAATCCGTAATTCTGTTGTATATTTTGCTTTCCTGTTAAATAACAAAAGTTATTTCATGTTTTGTTGGTAGTAGCAAATATAATTACATAATTAAGTTTTTGACCCAACTAATTGTTAAATTCATCGTTGATTTTTTACTTTGACAGACTTTTGACGACTTTTGCAAAACCATTGCAATCACACATTTTGAGGTATATTTTGTGTTATTTTGGTATATTTAAACAGGTCGGATTTAAAAAGGTTTGAATATCAATAATTTATATAATATAATAATTTAATAACATAATCTATAGAGAATATATATATGTATAAATGACTGTCACTATTTTATCGTATTATAACTTCTTTAATATATGATTCTCCTAATTCTTCATTCAATATTTTCTGGATTTTATTCTTTCCATAGCTTAACTCTTGACGCAATGTAGCAGATTCAATAGTTAAGTATAATGTACCAGATCGAGATACATCAATGCTTTTTGTGTATTGTTCTATTGTTGGTCCCATGATACGTCCCCAAAGACTAATGATTTTTGTTTTCATCAACTTTGTTCTGAATTTTTTGCTATTTGCCAATTGTTTCAAAACATCTTTAAGTGGCATATCATTTTTCTGTCGCATCATGTTGTATTCTCTAAATATTTATTTTTAATTAATATGTTTGAACGTACAAAACTACATTATTTTAAGCAAAATTGGAGGAAAAATTTATATCATTTTATGAACAAAAGGAAAATAACTTTCTAAAAATAAACCCAGGATTTTTCAAATTAGAAGCCAATGAAGCATTTTTTAATAACCGACTAAACATTGTCGAACGACCTAAAAATCGAATCAAACCATCAATCAACCAAGTTCTATTAAATAGTTTGGTCAAATTTAACCCATACTTTACCTCTGAACCCAGTTTTTCGTAAACGGCTTTATCGTATTGCTTCATGAACTCCGCAGAAAAATCACTTGCCGAAAGGCAACGTTCCACTTGATAAGCTGCTGCACGTCCCATTTGCATTGCATGACCAACACCAAAACCTGTTATCGGATTAATCGCCAATCCGCTATCGCCAGCTAACATATAACCTTCACCCGAAAGCGATTGACCAAGTTCAGGTAATATGATTGTTGCACCGCCAAGTGTACTATCAATAGTTGCATTTTTCAAATACGGTTGTAATCGTTCATGTTTCGTCAACTTATCGAAAATTGCTCTCATATTAACTTTATTTTTTTGAACAATTTGAGATTTCATCGCCAAACCAACATTCGCATTTCCGTCGGGTAATGGAAAAACCCAAACATAACCACCATACAATTCTTCAAATAAAAAAATATGCGTTGTATCATCTGGGAAAGTTGCGTTTTTGAAATAGGCACGAACACCTACCACTCTATTTGTTGTATCCTTCTGTACTGTTTCTATTTTCTTTTGTAATGCAGTATTTGCTCCTGCTGCAAATACGACTAACTTTGTTTCTAATTGAAAATCATTAGCAAAATCAGTCAGTAAATAACCATTTTCTGTCTTAGTTATTTTTTGAATCGGCTGATTTTCAATGAGTTGTATTTTATCTTTTCCTTTGACTTTAGAAATCATAAAATTATCAAACTCATAGCGTTTGCCCATATAACTAAATGCTCGACCTAAATGTATCGTCAAAGGCGTTCCATTCTTTGAAACGACACGGGTTTTTGAAGATTGTAAAACGATATTTTCTCTAAGTTCTTCAAGATATTCCGGATTCAAATCTTTGAGGACAAAGTGTACATTAACTCGCATAGCTTCGCCACAAGCTTTGTGTCGAGGAAAGCTCGATTTGTCAACAATGACAGACGAAATTCCCATTTTTTCTAAGTACAAAGCAGTTGTCGTTCCCGCAGGTCCAGCACCTATTATACAAACATCAGTCTTTATCATAATTTGCTATTTTGCGATGAAAAAACTCATTCATCACCATTATCAAAAACATTACTATAGATAAAATAACAAAAATAGGATAAAAGTTAGTGTCAAACAACACGACTAAACTAATCAAGAAACATACTAAATAAATTGTTCCAAAGATGAAATGATAACCACTAAATTTGGGGATAATTGCTTGATTTTTAAAAAACTCAATGACTCGAAAAGTTCCACTTCCCAAAACACCAACAATAAAATAACTTCCTAAAACTAATACAATTGGTAAATCATATACCTTTTCTACCGTATCAATTATCCAATCTCCTAAACCATACTTTACAATCCAATATTCCATAAAAATACCAATGGTCATAATATGTAAACCATCAACAATTATTAATAAAAGTAATTTCAGAAATTCTTTATCTGCAAAGGCTGGTTTCTTTACACCTAAAGCACATAAAATTCCAGTATTAAAATAATAGGCTTGAAATATAGCCGTTGACCAAATTACTAACGCTGAAATTGGAATATTAAATAGATGGAATAATTCAACATTATATTTATATAAATTATTGTTTATCAATATTTTATCATATAAAAAACTACTACAAAAAGCAATTAACATAAATAAGAAAGTATCTTTTAATCGTTGTAATTTTAAATGAATTGCTAAATAATAAATAATAAATATAAAGCTATAAACAAGTGGCAAAATTTGAAAATCAAACGGAATGATTCCACAAAAAGAAAGCATTACCACTATTGATAAAATAATGGTAATGCTATTTATAATTTTCCAGAAATGTTTGAATGTTTGATTATTCAATTGTTCGAGTGTTTCCGTCAATCATTGACTATCCAGTTACCGTTTAGCTTCATTATTCGTTCCAAAATATCACGAGCAACACCAAATCCACCATTTACAGGTGAAATATATTTTGAAATTGCTTTAATTTCTGGAGCAGCATCATTTGGACAACAAGGAAAACCAACCTTTTTCATGACTTCATAATCTGGCAAATCATCACCAACGTAGATAATTTTTTCAGGATTCAAATCGTAAGCATAAATATAATCTTCAAATGCTTCCATTTTATCCTCCACTCCAGCAAAAATATCCATAATCCCCAAATTATTATACCGCCGAATAACACCATCGGATTTTCCGCCAGTAATAATCGCCACTTTTAGCCCGTTACGAATAGCGTGTTTTATTGCATAACCATCACGAGTACTTGTCTGCCGTAACAATTGACCATTTTCTAAAATCAATACATTACTCGGTGACAAAACACCATCAACATCAAAAATAACCGCTTCTACATCTTTGAATAAATTTAACATTAAGTATAAAGTATAAGGGTATAAGGTATGAATTGTACTACGATAGTTCGTCAATACTTTATACTTCATACCTTATACCTAAAAAATCATTGATTATCACGCCATTCGTAAACCCATTTTGCTTGAACTTGTTCCAAGTGACCTTCGTTACTATCCTCTCTTTTTCCTGTGAATGTCGGGATTTCCAAAATCCAATCCAACAACTCTGTAAAGCGAATACGATAAATCTTTGATTCCGTAAAATCATCACCAAAACGCTCGTATAACTTAATTGCAATATCTTCGTAATCTGCCCATTCTATCGGCATATCATCAAAACTCTCAAAACCCATTTTTTATAAGTATAAGGTATGAAGTATAAAGTATTCGGCATTTACTACCTTATACTTCATACTTCATACTTGATTATTTATTTAATGTTCATGTCCTATAATCCCACTTTGATCAGGAATATGTACTTCGATCTCGGCTTTATCCTCCAAAATCACACATTGACAACCTAATCTTGATTCAATTCGAGGATCAATCGCTCTATCAATAAAATCCTCTTCACGGTCAGAAATTTCTTGGAGGAAATCTTCACCGTCTTCGATGTAAACATGACAAGTGCTACAAGCACACACTGCACCACAATTATGATTCAAATGCACATCATTATCCTCTGCCACATCTAAGATTGATTCACCAACTAAGGCATTTTTAACCGTAATCGGTTGAATACTTTTATCCTCAAACGTGAACTTTACTATTGCCATCTTTTTTGAATTATTAATTATTAATTATTAATTATTATCGTTCTGTTGTAATTATTTTTTACATTAATTCGTCAGTCACCGAGGTTTCTCTGAGTTTTCTCTGAGTTTTCGTGACACAACGGGAGAGATAATTAATAGTTAATGGTTGTTATTCTGGTTTTGCTGCAAAAATACTTTACGAAATATTTGTAGACAAACTTTAAACAGAATATTTAAAACCTGTCTTTGCTGGTAATTAAAATAGTTTAACAATATTAGCAATTTAACAGTACGAAGTATATAAGTGTTTAGTTTTCAAATAGTTTATTGAAGAGGCGCTTTTTTATTAGAATAAAAGACTTGAATATAATTAGAAAGCAATTCATATATTTTTCTATAATCAGGATATTTATCCAAATACTGCTGGTGTTTCACTAATGTTGCTAAATCTCCACGTCTTGCTGGCCCCGTTTGCATAGACTCCGGTGTATTTTCATTGATTTTTGCAACTGTTTCATTGATTAAGGGTTTCAACAAATCGAAAGGAATATTTTCTTTTGCAATAATTTGTTCGCTTATCGCTAAAAGATAATTCGTAAAATTATTCGCAAAAACGGCTGCAACGTGTAATACAGAACGCTGTTTATCATCAATCAAATACACATTCGGACAAATCGTTTTGGCTAAAATCAATAAATTATTTTTTGTATTATCATTTGAACCATCAATACAAAAAGGTAATTTTTCAAAATCCGCTTTTCGTTCTTTTGAAAAAGTTTGTAATGGGTAAAAAACACCATAATTCTCAAAGAAAGATTGAAAAACGGTACTTGAAGTTGCACCAGAAGTATGTGCAATGATTTTATCTTTTGGTAAAATTTTGGTAAGTTGTTCAGCAATTATTTTAATCGCATCATCATTTACAGCTACTAAATAGAAATCAGCATTTAAGTTAAGTTCGATTATATCATCAATTCCTTCTGCGTCAACTTGTCCCGCTAACAACACTGCATTCTCTAAACTTCGATTAAAAATTTGGAGAATATTGTGTTCCTTTTCGTACAAACGTTTGGTCAAATGTATTGCGACATTTCCTGCTCCTATAATGATAATATTCGCCATTTTGATTTTTTTACCAAAAATTGCCACTCATAAGTCTCAATATTTCGTTTTAATTTTCTCAATCAAAAATTTAATGTTTTGAGTAATCAAAGCATAATCGTAAACGATGAGTATTTTTATAAAATATAAAGCAAAATACGATATTTTCAAAGAATTGGAAATACTAAGAGAGTTAAATAAACGACAAAAGCACCTAAGTAGAACTTAGATGCTTTATGGTCTTAAAATTTAAAAGGCAGCGACCTACTCTCCCATCAGTAATAGTACCATCGGCGCTGAGGAGCTTAACTGCTCTGTTCGGAATGGATAGAGGTGATCCTCCTCGCTATAGCCACCTTAAGATTTTCTGTGTACTAATTTTTAG
>JBGCFH010000449.1:0-23841 GCA_045106825.1 Saprospiraceae bacterium
TGCTCCGTCCATTGGCATGCATTTCCAATAATTGCTCTTTAAACTTTGCTTCATAGCGACGGCGTTTACTCTTTTTATTCGTATTTTTCATAACACAAATTTAAGATTGTTTGCTGTCCTGTTTTTTTAACACATCTCAATTAATAGTAAAACGAACAGGAAGGTTTATCTTATTTTTTGTATCAACCATTTTAGATGGATTGATTTCTCGTCATTTTTTAAATTAAAACAATCTAAAAAAAAAAATTGCTAAAAAAAGCAATTTTTTCTGTGACATTATCAAATCTCAAGGGATACATATACACAAACAATATTAAATAATAATTTATTTAAAAAAAAATTCATGAAATTTTTTACAAACAAAGCGTTTTTTACGCTATTTATCTGTCTAATGATAGGCAGTACGAATATGATGGGGCAAGACAACACAACATGGTTTGTCAATCCTATTATAATACCTCAAATAATTGATGTAGATGAGAATAATCCGTTAGAATTAAGAATGGATGCTCTTATTCATAACTTCAATCCGAATAGATTTGGAGCAAAAAACAATGCATTCGTGCCTACTTATGTTTATAATAGTGTAAATTCTCCATGGTATCATTCTGTTTTAGGACCGTCTATTCGTTGGCATTATGGTGATAGTATTGATTTTAGTGTGACAAATAATTTACCAGTATTTACTACAAATCACTGGCATGGTGCTCACGTTCCGCCTTCTGCTGATGGTGGACCTCACCAAAGAATCAATCCAGGAGAAACTTGGTCACATAGAATTAAAGTGTTGGACGAATCGGCTACAATGTGGTATCATCCGCACGGAATGGATATTACTTACGAGCATGTACAAATGGGACTTTCAGGTATGCTTTATGTTGATGATCCGTCAGGTGATAATATGGTTACAGCATTAGATACTATTTTACATGAGTTGCATGATTCTTTACCTACAGATTATGCTGCGAATGATTTTCCATTAATTTTTCAAACTAAAAAGTTTAAGTATAACGCTGATTCTTCTATCGCAACGCTTCTACATCAATATGACCCGACGTGTAAAGATGCAGATGGAAATAGAACAAAAGGTGGTTATAAAGATGATTATGATTATGTAACAAATGGACGTATTGATCCATTTCTTCAAGTACCACAATCATTAGTACGCTTGAGATTATTGAATGGTGATGCTAAGTTTTCGTTTAATTTAGGTGTTGGAGATAGAAGTTTTAATCCTGAAGGTTTTTATTTAATCGCAACAGATGCAGGTTATACAGATAAGACTTATGCAATGGACGAACTTTTGTTAGCACCAGGTGAACGTGCTGAGATATTATATGATTTCTCGGGTTATAATCATGGAGACACACTTTTTATTTATAATAAAGTAAGTGATATGCCTCCGGGAACAATTGGTGATGCTGCTACAACAGGTGGTTATGCTCAAGATAGAGTAATTTTGAAAATCATTGTAAACCAGTTCTTTGGTATTCCTCCAAGTCCTTTAGTATTGCCAAGAGATTTGCGTCCTTTAGAGCCGATTGAGATGGATAAAGTTTCAAATACTCGTGTTAAGACATTCTCTAATGACCAATTTATGGTTGATAGTTGTCAAACAGGTGTGATGATTCCTGCAAACTTGTATAATATTAATGGTCAATTGATGGAAATGCCTGTTATCAATGATACAATTATGTTGGATAGTACAGAAGTTTGGGTATTAGATAATCAAACAAAACATCCTCATCCTTTCCATATTCATGACATTCACTTTAATGTTTTTGAAATAACAGATTCGTTAGGAAACGTATTTTCAAGAGCAAATCCTGGGCCTTATACGCATATACTTATGGGACCTAAGGATGTTGTACTTGTACCTCAATATAGTACAGTGAAGTTTATCGCAACATTTGATGATTTTGGAGGAAGTATCGAAGCGAAAAATTCTTATATGTATCACTGTCATTTATTATCACATGAAGATAGAGGAATGATGGGACAGTTTGTGGTTTGGGATATTGATGAGCATCCGACAAACTCGAATGAGCAGGAATTATTTACTCCTGAAATGACTGTATTTCCGAATCCTACGGATGGTTTATTGTACTTAGATGGTACAAGTACATCAGAGAGTGTTGTTCGTTTCTTTGATATTCAAGGTCGTTTATTGAGTGAGCAAAACTTAGCTCCTTTTGACGGGACAGTTCAATTAGAAGCTCAAGAGTTGCCAAAAGGTATGTTCTTCTTACAATGGGTAACGGAAGAAGGTCGAGTGACTAAAAAGATAATCAAGCAATAGTTTTAATAAAGTATATAATTAAAGTTGAAGCCGCTATATTCTTTGTAATATAGTGGCTTTTTTATTTGGTTAAAATGATAATAATGAAGCCAACATTAATAGAAATCAAATCGAAATGCAATAATCCAAAAGAAATCGAAGCAATTTTGTTGAGAAATAATGCACAATATATTGGATTAGATCATCAGGTTGATACTTATTTTGATGTATCAAATGGAAGATTGAAATTACGACAAGGTAATATTGAGTGTCATTTAATATTTTATAATAGAAAAAATCAAGCTGGTCCAAAACAGTCAAATGTAATATTATACAAACCACAAGATGCTGAAATACTAAAGGATATTCTTATTGCAGCGAATAATGTGAAAGTCGTGGTCGATAAACAACGAAAAATATTTTTTATTGATAATGTTAAGTTTCATATTGATAAGGTAGAAGGTTTGGGCAATTTTATGGAAATTGAAGCTATTGATAAAGATGGTTCACTCGGAACGGACAAATTACATGAGCAATGTGCCTATTACATGAAATTACTAAAAGTCCAACAAGAAAATTTGCTAACGAATTCTTACAGTGATATGCTTCTCAAACGGTGAAGTAGAAAATGTGAGTTGTGAATTAAATTCAGAAAATACGTCTTACCTTCCTACTTCACACCTTGTTTTGTATTAATTTCGTACAAACTTTTTTGAAGTTTTAGACATTTGACTATTTTTGTGGTTCTACATTAACAAATGATGTAAATACATAAATTATTATATCACTAAAATAGAAAAAGAGGTGTCTGAGAGGAATCAACGTAAGTACGAAAGTGTCTATTCTAAAACAGTACGTGCAGGCAAAAGAAGAACTTATTTCTTTGATGTGAAGCAAACGAAGGGTAAGGATTACTATCTAACTATTACGGAAAGTAAAAAACGTTTTGAAGATGGTGGATATGAAAGACACAAAATTTTTCTTTATAAAGAAGACTTTAACCGTTTTTTAGAAGGTTTGAATGATACTGTTGAGTATGTAAAAACCGATCTAATGCCTGATTATGACTATGATGAATACACTCGTCGTCATGAAGAATATTTAGAGAAAAAAGAACGTATGAATGAAAACGAAAATTTATCTTCTGATGTGTCTCCTAAAATAGAAGATGCAACAGTAACTAAAGAAATTGTTTCGGAAAGTTCTATTAACGATATCGAAGATGATTTGTCTTGGTAAATTGTAGTTGGACTTAATAAAGTATTAAAGAGCCTTAACCATCATTCTTGGTTAAGGCTTTTTTTGTGTTGATGTGTTGACGTTGGTATAGCATCAATACAAAAACAATCTTGATAGATTTCAAATTTTTATTATTCCCGCTTGTCCCGAGTTCTTGGGGAATTTTTTCAAAGAACCATATCGTTATTAATATTCATGTTTCGCTGAAAGGTAAAATAGAAATCATAATTATTCAAATTTGCTTCACAAAATACTTTTTCATGCAGATTCCTCAGATTAACGCAGATTTTTCTAATAATTTGTAAAAAAAATCTGCATAAGATGATTGTTTTACGAGGCAAAACGTGATGTTTTTATTTTATTACACCTCAATTTTTTTCCTTCTAAGTTCAAAATTCTGACCTAAATAAACCTTACGCACCATTTCATCAGCAGCTAATTCTTCCGCTGTTCCATCTCGTAAAATATTGCCTTCGAACATTAAATATGCTCGATCAGTGATAGATAAAGTTTCTTGTACATTATGATCCGTGATTAAAATTCCGATATTTTTTGTTTTTAGTTTTGCGACAATGTATTGAATATCTTCTACTGCAATCGGATCAATTCCTGCAAACGGTTCATCTAATAATATGAAATTAGGAGAAACTGCCAACGCACGAGCGATTTCTGTTCGTCGTCGTTCGCCTCCCGAAAGTGTGTCACCGCTACTTTTACGTACTTTCTCTAATCCAAATTCTGAAATTAGACTTTCTAATTTATCTTGTTGTTCTTGTTTTGATAAATCAGTCATTTCGAGTACTGCTTTGATATTATTCTCCACACTTAGTTTCCGAAAAACAGACGCTTCTTGTGGTAAATAACTAATTCCTCGCCTTGCACGTTGATACATCGGTAAGTCGGTGATTTCTTCATCATTGAGGTAAACTTTTCCTTCATTTGGTCGAACAAAACCAACAGTCATATAAAAAGTCGTTGTTTTTCCTGCTCCATTTGGCCCAAGTAAACCGACGATTTCGCCTTGATTCACTTCGATAGAAACGCCTTTGACAACCGTTCGATTGCCATATTTTTTGATTAATTTTTCGCTTTTTAATTTCATTAGAATGATTATAATTGACTAAAAAAATACAATATCAATGTCTTTGACCGTAGCTTCAAACCATTCGACAGATTTTTGATTTTTGTCGCCTGTTTGCGTATCACATTTAAAAAACAAATAGAACAATTGTAAATTATCGCCTAATCGAAGTAATAATTTATCTAAACGTCTTTGAGCCGCATTTTTTCTAAAAAGTTTGTGTTCCATTTTCCAAACATAATATGCTTCATCATGAAACTCAATTATATCCAAAAGCCCTTGATTATCCGTAAATTGTTCAGAAAATTGTCGAGCCAAAACAGCATGATGTTTTGACCAATCACGAGGAAATCCTCGATGTTCTTTGTGTTTAAAAGTATCATGGGTTAAGGTAATAAATCGTAAATCTTGACGAACTTTTGGTGTTGACTGAACGGCTTCAACATTCAACAAAACCTCTTCAATATGATATAACACCTTTCCTTCAGGATGACCATAGCGAGGTTTTCCCCACATTGCACCTTCTCGCCATTCAGGATGTTTGATGATTTGTTGTTCTTGATGCGTTTCCGGAGTGAATCGCTCTTCGATTTCGTGATAGGTTTTCGTATTCATTGGCTTAGTTTTTAATTGTAATACGATTACGTATTACAACTAAAAATGTTGTCTGAATAATGTGATATTATGTTTTTAAAAACATACAATTGGTGTATTAGTTTTTCTGAATAGTAATCATTTTGTAAGGTGTTTTAGAAGAATGGTTTGAGGATTTATCTCGAAATATATAAACTAATTCGACTTGATGAATGATTCGTAAATCGTCATTTGCAGAAATAACCGAATTTAATATGACTGCTTTCTCCCCAATATTTTGGATACAAATCGTAATGATTGTTTGAGGTTTTGTTTCAGAAATGATACGATTTAGAAAAGCTATTTCTGTAGTTTTTTCTTTTTTACCAAAATGAAACATGCTATCCAATAGTATGAAATCAAAGACTTTAAAATCAGAATAACTATATATATCAGCTACGATTCCGATGATTGGTAACGCTTCTTTTTTGGCAATTTGATTAAGTTGTTGAATACCGATTTTTGAATTGTCAATACCAGTGACTTCATAACCTAATTTTGCCAAAGGTATCGCATCTCGACCTTGACCACAACCCAAATCTAATAGTTTTCCTTTCTTTTTTATGTTAGAAAAAAAATCAATTAATTCAGCATAAGGCTTTCCGAATAAGTTTTCAGTTTGATAATAATCATCGTATTCGACTTTCATTGTATGATTAGGTTTATTTTTATTCTTTGAATTGTTTTGTGGAAACGGTCAAAATTCAAAATAATAAAAACTTCTCGATGATGGTATTTGGTATCAGGTATTTGATTGAAAATCAATGGAATACCGAATATCAAATATCATCGTAACAGATTTCATTTTTTTATAATTTTCATCGAAAACTACAATTTTTTTCAGAGAACCTTTTTTTTACTTAAAAATCCCTTGACTTTTCATCAAAAAATAATCTTCAACCGCTTTTTGCAATGTTAAATTATTTTCAATTAAAAATTGTGGATTTGATAAACCTAAGAGAAAAATTTTATCTGTAATTGCTAACCAACTTGGATCAAAATGGTTTTGCAAAATACCTTTATCAATGCCTTCTTGATAAAACTCTTTCGCACGTTCCGCAGCGAAATATTGCAAGGATTGAATACGTTCCCATTGTTCAGGATACAACTCTTTCAAGTCTAATAGAAACTCATTAGAGATACCAGCCAAACGAACGGATGCACGATGAATTGCATTTTTAAATCGCTGTTTATAAGGTGTATTTAAGTCCATTGTATCTGCCTCAAATGCTGCAATTTCATGGATTTTATAATTGACAACGGCTTCTAATATTTCAGTACGAGAAGAAAAATGTTTATAAACGGTAGCTTTACTAACGCCTAATTTCATAGAAATATCGTCCATTGTGAACTTCCGCAATCCATTTTTCATATAGATTGGCGTGAGTTGTTCAATCCATTTTTGACGAGTTTCTGGGTCTTTAACCCGTAATTTATTTTTTGGTTTTCTTCCCATGATAATTAAGATTCGTTAGTATTCTATATGTAATAGTTGATTGTTGCGAAGTTAAAAATTTCTATTTGATTATAATAATAAATTAATCGACTTAATTGTTGAAAACTCACGTATAGTTTACCTGTAAATCATTGAAAATAAGAAGCTTAACGATGAATTAATTATTCACTGTTTAGTTTTAATCCAAAAATAAAACTTTCAAATCAGGAGTTGGTAACCAGCAACTATCTTGCTTCCCAAACCAACGATAACGATTTCGAGCAATAAAGTCATAAACACGATTCCGAATAAACGGCGGAACAATTATAAAAATAAACAACAACGACCACAAACCGTCTAACTTCCGAGCAATTCGCAATGCTGCGGATGATTTTTGATAAATTTGACCATCTTCTACTAACAAAATCGTATCAATAGAATCCGTCGATAAACCAGCTTTTGCTTGATATTGTTTACCAATATCTGATTGTAATGACGCAAATCTAAACAATCGTTTTTTATCTCTTTCGATAATAAACTGAACAGCACCATTACAAAGATTACAAACGCCATCGAATAATATTATTGGATGATTTTCCATTGTTTTATTGCTTGTCCCGAAATTTCGGTGATTAATTTTAGAATAATAATTCAATATTAATACAGCATAAAAATAACAAAGTTTGAAATATTAGTAATTTTGTTCTATTCATAATTTATAGTTCATCATTTATAATTTATAAAATGTATCCAAATCTACATTTCGTATTTAAAAAATTATTTGGTTGGGACGCTCCAATGATTTTTTCAGTCGTACAAACATATGGTTTCTTTCTCGCAATCACTTTTGTCGTTGGAGGTGTAATCATCTATCACGAACTCAAACGCAAGTATAACGACGGTTTACTTAGCGAGGTTACGATAACCGTAAATCCACAAAGTGATATGATCATCAATGGAATTATTGGTTTTCTATTTGGTTACAAAGCATTAGAAATTGCATTGAATTATGGTGATTTTATTAAAGATCCGCAAAGTTTTGTTTTTAGTGGAGAAGGTTCAATTTTGGGCGGTTTTCTATTAGCTGGACTGATGGCTGGAGCAAAATACATGGATATTCGCAAGAATAACTTGACCAAAACAACACTACAAAAAAAGCCACAAGAACTGATTGGCGATATGGTTGTTATTGCTGCAATATTTGGGTTGATTGGCTCAAAAATATTGGCAATAATAGAACCAGATGTTTGGCAAGATTTTTTGAAAGATCCATTCGGAACGTTTTTCTCTGGCGATGGAATTGCGATTTATGGCGGCTTATTAGGCGGATTTATTTCCCTTTTTATTTACACAAAACGCAAAGGCATGAATCCATTACACTTGATGGATGCTGCTGCACCAGCATTATTATTAGGTTACGGAACAGGTCGAATGGGTTGTCATTTCTCTGGTGATGGAGATTGGGGAATCGTAAATCTTGCGGAGAAACCACTTTCTTGGTTACCAGATTGGGCTTGGTCTTATACTTATCCGAACAACGTTATCAAAGCAGGTATTCCGATGGAAAACTGTAATGGAGCGTTTTATACGAATGAATTTTGTAAGGTTTTGCCACAAGGTGTTTATCCGACTTCTGTATATGAAACTACGATTATGGTCATTTTATTCCTTACTTTTTGGGCATTGCGTAAGCGAATCAAGGTTTGGGGAATTTTATTTTCAATGTATTTAATCGTGAATGGAATTGAGCGTTTTTCTATTGAAACGATACGAGTGAATCATCAATATGATTCGTTTTTTAGTTTGTCACAAGCTCAAATGGTTGCCATTGGGTTTGTTGTAACAGGTTTAGTAACAGGATTTTTATTTTGGCGACAGGATAAAAAACGAGTAGAAAATATGTAGCTTATAGTTTCCCACAGAGTTCACAGAGAAAAAAATTCAGTGCAACTCCGTGGGAAATTTTCATTCATTATTTTTCAACTTTCTCTAATTTCAAAATTTTCTCTTCACAGTTAATATTTAAATACTGGTCACCATGAATTTTGTAAGATTTTGCTCCAGTCAAAACTTCTTGAAATTCTCCTGCAAACTCAGAATCACAACACATTTTAGTACAAGCACCTAACTTGTCGATTTTCATAGTTTCTACTTCCGCAGAATAACTTCCCATGCATTTATTAACCGTCAAAGTATAGTTTAATTTTCCGCCTTCATTAAAAGAAATCGTCAATCCTTTTTCATCTTCTGGACGCATAATGTATTGGTCTTTTTCATAAAAGGTCATTCCGACTAATTTCCATGTATGACCAATTAACGCTGATAAATCATTTTTGTTTGGCATTTCTGTTGGTGGTGTTGGAGGTTTAGGTGTTTCTGGAGGTGTTGGTGTTGAAGTTGTTTCGCTTGGTTTACAACTCACTATTAATATTAATAAAATAGCTACGCTTAAAATTAAAATTATATTTAACAGTTTCATAGTTTTGATTATTTGTATCATAAGATAGAAGGCATTTTTTAGAATGCCTTCTATCTATGATTTTTAAAAAAAATTAGTATTACAAAAATAAAAAATGACCATTTTTATAAATCAATTCATCATCAGCGAAAATTTGACCATTATTCGTCATATCCGCAATCATGTCCCAATGAATATTCGATTGGTTTTTTCCACCACATTGTAAGTATGATTGTCCGATTGCCATGTGAACCGTTCCACCGATTTTTTCATCAAAAAGGATATTTTTTGTAAATCTATTGATGTTGAAATTCGTACCGATTGCTGCTTCACCAAAACGACGAGAACCATCAATTTCTGTAAAAACATAATCCAAAACATCTTGACCTTGTTTAGCTTCCCATTTTTGAATTTCGCCATCTTTTACCCAAAGCGTTACGCCTTCTACGTATTTTCCCATTTGGACAACAGGATAATCAAAATGTATCGTTCCATTCACCGAATTTTCAACTGGCGAAGTGTAAACTTCCCCAGAAGGCATATTCGTTTGTCCATCAGAATTAATCCATTTTCGCCCTTCTGTATTAAACGAAATATCAATCTTATCGCTTTTGTATCGCACATTTGTTCTACTATTTAGTACATCTACGATTTTTTGCTGTTTCGCACTTACTTTTAACCATTCTTCACGAGGATTTTTGGCATATAAATTACAAGCATTAAAGATAAAATCTTCATATTCTTCAAACGCCATTCCTGCCAATTGTGCAGAACCCATTGTTGGATATTCGCACAAAGTACGTTTCATATCCAAAGTTGCGGTGCGTTCAAAATATGTTTTTCGATAAGGTGCATGTGCCGCATTAAAAATACTGTTTTTCCCTTTTTTTGCAGCCGACATTTCCGAATGGTTTTCTGTACCTCGAATATAAATGTAGGCTTCGTACTTTTCCATCGCTTCGGCATAAAGTGGCGAAACATATTCTAATTGCTCTTTTTCGCCATGTTCTAACAAAATTCTATGTTGTCCATGAAAGTCGAAATCTGTCACAGGAATAGCACCAGCTTTTAGTGCTTCACGATAGACTTCACGTACTAAAGGTGTTGCAATAATTGGTGCTTTTATCAAAACTCGTTCGCCTTTTTGTAGACTTACGCAATAGTTGACTAATAAATCAGCGTATTTTTCTAAAATAGATTTCATATTTATTTGGATGAGTATTTTTTTGAAATTGGAATTTAATGCAAAATAAGATTTTAAATTAGGATTATCGAAATTTTCGGATAACATTCAAATGAGTTCTTATTCTTATTAAATTAAAATGCTATTTTACAATGTGAAATATATTATTGTTTTTAATAATAAATAATTAAAAATTTTGTAATCAATTTATTGTTAAAGATTTATACAATAAAAATCATCATATTAAAAATGTTATCAAACCTATAAAATATTTGCTGATTTATGAGAATTGTCAAATAAAAGCTAAATCTGCTTAATTAAGAAACTCATTAATTCTACTTTTCGTTAAGGAGAAACAATTAAATATTGTATTTAAATAATTATTAACTATTATATATTTTGATTTTGTTATATATAAATTATTTTGTTGTCACATTAAATTAGATGACTTAATATTTTAGCACAAATAATGCAGTAAAAATATAAATGGATAAAAAGAAAACACCTACGTACTTTGACAATGTATATGACGTAACTCGATTAATTCCTTTCGGTCGAGTGACAACTTATGGAGCTATTGCCAATTATTTAGAATTGGGTTCTGCTCGTATGGTTGGTTGGGCTTTGAATAAATGTGGTGGAATGAATCCGCCTGTTCCTGCTCACCGAGTTGTCAATCGCAAAGGCGAACTTTCGGGTCGAAACTTTTTCGCAACACCGACAATGATGCAAGAACTACTGGAAAATGAAGGTTTTATTATTCAAAATGATAAAATTCAAAACTTTAAAAAAAAACTGTGGAATCCGTCTGTTGAGTTAAGTTAAGCATATCAAGTACGAATCCCTAAATAGCGTAATTGATTGACAATAGTCAATTTATTCCTAAAACCCTGAGTAGATTTAGAACCTTTTTGTTTTATATCTTCTCAATAAAACACTCAAACTATGAACATTAAGCATTTGGGATTTTTCGTATTGATGATTAGTTTCCTAATAATAGGAAAAAGTAACAAACCATCAGAAAATGTAATTTATTGGTCAGATGATCGACCGCTTACTTGGAGTGATTTTCAAGGTAATCCTGATTATAATTATGGCGATGTTTCTGCCTTGACTTCTTCAGGAATTTTACACTTCAAAGGTTGTGAAAACGATAAGATTATTTACGAAATCAAAGCGTATTTTGAAAAAGATTATTCATGGGTGAAAGAGGAAGCACTTACCGATCATCATTTACAACATGAACAAATACACTTTGATATTACACAGTTATACGCTAAAAAATTAGAATTAGCATTGGATAAAAAAGTATTTCGTTGTGGTGAAGAAGAACAGTTTGACCAATTCGTCCAAGAGTTTTTGATGAAATGGCAAAAGGCTCAAATCAACTATGATTTATATTCACATTATAGCATGAAACGTCCCGAACAAAATGAATGGAAACATAAAGTCGCTTTGGAATTGTCTGTTTTTGATGATTTAGAATAAAAACACACTTGAACAGAAAATAACAAACTATTGGTTTAAAAAAATTGTAATGGTGAATCGTGAAAACGGTTCACCATCTTTTTTAGAACGAAGTGTAAATTTTGTTATTTATGTATCTGAATAGTTCCAAAAAACATAGGCAAGTATTCTAACACCTATTATTTTAAGTTTATGAGTAGGAAATATGAACTACAATATTTTCTATAGCGTAAATGCTTTTAAAAGCTACCTGTTACCAATATTCAATTCGACAATATTCACATTTTTTAAAATCCTCTAACAAAAAAATTACTTCTGATAATGTACTTATTTTCAAATTTAAGCAAATGAATTTAAAGATTAAACCATCTAAATCAAGCGATTTTTTAGAAGTTGCTGCGTTAGATAGAATTGCATGGAAAAGTAATTCACACAGTGAATTTATTCCTGATGGTGAACATGTTTGGCGTATCTGGTGCGAAAATGCACTTATGTTTACTGCTTTTCTTGATAAGAAGATTGTGGGTGCAATTTTGGCATTTCCATGTTTAGATGATACTTTTTGTATTCACAAAGTATTTGTTCATCCTACTCAACGAAATCAAGGTATTGGAGCAAAATTATTTGAAGTTTTAAATAGTAAGTTAGATGAACTTCAAAAAGATGGTTGGTTGACTGTTTCTCCAGATAATGAGAATGCACGAAAGTTATATGCAAAATGGGGATTTACAAACGAAACGTTTTGTAAAGGGTTTTATCGTTCTTATGAAGATAGATTTGTTTTGTTGCGAAATTTTGAGAGATAAAATGTCGTCTCCAATTTTGCCGGATATACTTAGAAAGTTGGGGCGTATTTTATTCTCTTTAATGAAGTAATTCGAACTAATCTTTAGGGTTTAGACTTTTTTGAGGGTTTATCAAGCTGATAATAGGTTTCAGTTTTTATAATGTTCTCGCACACATGTATGTATGCGAGAACAATTTTTTTTCTAATAATCTTTATTGTTTAAAGTAAAAATCACCAAGTAATGAAGAGTTATCCCAAGGTTTTTGTAGACCTTCTGACTCTTCTATCACATATCTTCTTACTTCTTTAAAAACATCCTCTAAATCTTTTCCTTTCGGACTTTCTAATGCTCTTAATAACATTTCTGTATAAAGACCATGTTCACCACTTCCATCAGAAGCAGCTTTATTTGGAGCTGTAGAGTAAGCAATGTAAGTGCCACTCGGAGCATCTGTTGTCGATAATCCATTTGGATTATTCATACCACGAACGACGTCACCTCCGTAAGGATTATCACGACAAGCATCTAAAATTACGATATTTAGACGATTATCTGCAAATTCGATTTCATTTAAGAGACGTTTTAAATCAACTGCTTCTAACTCAATATCACTTGTACGACGAATATCCGCATCAATAGGCACTAAATAATTTTGTCCACTTACTTGTAAACCATGACCTGCATAGTAAAATAAGCCAACACCACCGTTTGCTTTCAGTCGCTCACCATAATCTGCTATTGCAATTTTCATTTCTTTTTGTGAAATATTTGTTTTTAATTCCACCTCAAAATCTAATTCTTGCAATCGGTTAGCCATCGCAACCGCATCATTTTCAGGGTTACGCAAAGCTTGAACACTTGAGTAGTGTGCATTTCCGATAATTAAAGCTGTTCGCTTTTCAGATATAGTTGGAGTCTTCGTAACAGTGTTATCAGTAGTTTTGTACTCAATTTCATACTGTTCCTTCGTTTTATTACCTGCTTTATCTTCGGCTTCTACCCAAAATTGATTTTGTCCTTTTGCTAAGACTATCTCCCCAATAAAACGCTTTTTGGTTTTATCAATGTCTGTTAATTCTGAAATAGAACCATTTGTACGAACACGAGCGATACCATTTTCATCAGAAGCAACACCTTCAACTTGAATAATTCTATCTTTTACGACTATCTTAATTCCACCATTACGCAAAGTTTGTACTGCTGGTGTCAAAATCGTAATAACAGGAGGCGTTTCATCAGTTGATGTTTTTGTAATTGCTTGTTTTATTAATTCATTATTTTTCCATTCTCCTTGTGCAATTAACTTGCCTTTTGAGTACATACTTCCATTACCTTCTTTCACCTCTTGTTTCCACTCACCGACATACTTACTGCCACTCGGATAATGATAAGTTCCCCAACCATGACGTTTACCTGTTGATTGATGCCCTACATATTTTCCACCTTTAGAATAGTAATAAATTCCTTCACCATGACGTTCTCCATTTTTGAAGTTACCTTCATAACGACTTCCATCATCCCAAACGTAAAGACCAAAATTTTGATAACAATCTCCTTCCAAACAACCTAAATCTTCATATTTTTTTGAGAATTTATTATCTTTCCAAAGACCAAATCGAGGCATAATATCCTTATCTTTATAATACATGATACCCATTCCAGAGCGTTTGTCTGCTATCCATTCACCAGCATATCGTTCTTTATAATTAGAATTGCCATTGAAGTAATAGACACCATAACCATGTTTTTGATTATTTTGCCATTCACCAACGTAAATATCTCCATTTAGAAATGTATATTGACCATATCCGCTTCGAGTACCATTTTGAAATTCTCCGGTATAGACTGCACCACTATCCCATTTCCATGTACCCGAACCACTTATACAATTTCCAGAAACACACTGTGCAGATGCCCAATTGATACTAAATAGTAGCAGCGTTATTGATAAGACGTAAACTTTATTCATTTTACAGTAATTTTTACATGACAATAATTTATAATGACTTTTATAGAAAAAACTATTCCGAATCTTCTTAGATCTTCTAAGAAACGTAATATTTTTCATAAAAAAACGATTTTTTACATTATAAATATATCAAATATGTTTTTTTTGAGTTTGTTGACGTTTAATATTACTTTATCAACCTCATTATTCAATAACTTTATAAACTTAAAAATACTAAATGATGTGGAAAAGTAATGATAAATTTTTGATAATCATTTCTTAAAATTTACATTTTTTATTAATCTGTTTCGATTTTTTGTAAGTCTTTTTCCCAGATACCTTTGGTAAGAATAACCGTATTATCAGATAAAGTATAATAAATACCTTCTCCATGTTTCATTCCATCTTTCCACATACCAATGTACTTGTTTCCGTTTGAGTAATAGTATATTCCTTCACCACTAAATAAACCATCTGTGAAATTTCCTTCATAACGTTTTCCATTATTCCAAGTGTAAGTACCTTTTCCATTTTGACAATCACCTTCAATACATCCTGTAATCTTTTTTTCCTCTTGAAACATATTATCTTGCCAAATACCATATTTCGAGATTGCTCCATTATCAAACAGTATCATTCCTTTACCTGTTTGTCGTCCGTCAATCCATTCGCCAATGTACTTATAAGATGAAGATTTACTTTTAGTATATTGAACACCATATCCATGACGTAAATTATTTTTCCACTCGCCGATGTATAGATCATTGTTTGCATAAACATATACTCCATATCCATTAAATTTTTCATTTTTGAAATGTCCAGTATACATTTCTTTATTTCTTGATTGCATGGTACTAAATCCATTTATACAATCGCCCGAAAGACAATTTTCTACATTCTTTATAATCGTTACATTAGTGTTACCTGTATATTCATTGTTTGTTGAGTTTGACAATTCATTATTTACCCATATTCCTCCTATTGTCAAGTTCTCTTTTGTGTACATAATACCCTTTCCATGTTTTTTTTCTTGTTCCCATTCTCCAACATACTTACTTCCACTTGGATAATAATATGTTCCTTGTCCATCACGTTTTCCATTGACTTGATTTCCTATATATTTAGCACCTTTACTGTAGTAATAAACACCTTCGCCATTTCGTTCACCATACTTAAAGTGACCTTCGTAACGACTTCCATCATTCCAAACATAAAGCCCAAATCCAGTATAACAATCACCTTCTAAACAGCCTGTACCTTTATATTTATATAAGAATTTATTCTTTTTCCAGACTCCAAATTTAGACGCAACTGTTTTATCTTTATAGTGCATGATTCCTATACCAGAACGTTGGTCTGCTATCCATTCACCAGCATATAGTTTTTTCTGATTAGAAGAAGTATTAAAAGTATAGACACCATAACCATGTTTTTGATTGTTTTGCCATTCACCGATATAGACATCACCATTCGAGAAGGTATATTGTCCATGACCATATCGAGTACCATTGATAAATGTTCCTGTATAGACAGCACCACTTTCCCATTTCCAAGTGCCATGACCATTAATGCAATTTCCAGAAATACATTGTGCATTTAAATTTTGAGTAACAAATCCTAATAAGAAAAATAGGAATAGGTTAACCTTTTTCATAAGTTGATTTTTTATGATTTGAATAATAATTAAGTTTTATTAATGAGTTGGGTAAGGGGTGAATACCAGTAACTTAAATGATTAGCAACGATGACGGACAATTTAAATTTGTTTGATGTGGAAATTAAATTGAGGAACAAACAGAAATTGTCAAGTGAGAATCAAATTCTTTGTAATGATATTCAGGTAAAGTACAAGTGATAAATACTTGCAAAATCAAAAGACCTTGCAAGTATTTTATAATTATTTTCTTTCAGATTACAAATGTTCAATTTCTACAACTATCGGTACGATTGTTTGATTACGAGCAATAGCAGAGAACTGTAAACGACCATCTTCACTGTATTTAATATTATCTAAAGGTACGACTTCTTCACCTAAGACTTTGTATAAACGTTGTAAGAAATTACCTTCTTCAAACTTCATTTTTCGCATTACTAAGTCAATTTCTAATGGTTTCTTAGAGTAAATAACCATCAAATAATCATGACCTTTTGTGTTGTCCATCTGAAACATATAATTTCCGCCAGGTAATGCAACACGCTGTCCTTTATCTGATAATAACGCAGATTGTTTCTCTACTGGAAATAATAGATTCGTATTATTATTTTTATTCGATCCTAAAACATAAACATATGCTGGTTCATTATTAACAATCGAAAGATTATAATTTGTTTTAGAATAATAACCTTCTACACTTTTATATAAATTTCCGTCAAGCGTTGTATTGATACGTTGACCAGCGATTTCTAATATTAACTCCCCTGAGAGTGAAATATCAGGATCAGTTCCTACTTCTTCACTTGGACGACTTGGCGGAAATCGTAAATAGCTTCGATGATTGACTGCCGTATAATTCATTCGAGCAAATTGACCTTTCGTGAATTTTTGGCGACACTTTTTGGGTGCGTAAGACATCATATTATAAGTATCAGGTGCATAAGGCACACCATTTTTGTCATTTCCTTTACCTGTATAACCACAATCTTCATCTACTTTTCCGGATAAGTTAGGATCTGCAGGTGTATCACATACTTTATCACCAGCAATAGTACAATTCGATTGATCCATTAACTCATCTGTCGAGCCTGTATTACTCTTGCCGTGTGTATGATATAACATAAAGTAATGTCCAAACTCGTGTGGCAATGTACTCCCGTTCATTGCACAAGCATTCGTCATTAATACTCTGTCATGTCCTTCTGGAAAATAGGCGTAACCACAAAGTGTATACATTCCTGTACGAATAGAGTTGAAAAAGTAAATATTAATCACATTCGGTTCATCATATTGTCCACACATATCTTCCTCATATTCGGTATCAAAATCATAATATTCATCATCATCGATATAGTGAATATCATCTAAGATTACAAAACGAATATTTGCATCGATATAGAATTTATTTAAGTTTCCGATAGCAGCTTTTAAGCTAAAAAGTCCCATTCCTCCTGTTTCGTCACTTTTACGAATAATATGAACTTTTAGTGGAAAATCACGAATACCTCTTGTCATTGCACCATCAAATGCATTCATTTGTTTGAGGTGTTTTTTCATGAATGCTTCTTGTTCTTCTGTAACAATCGTTCCACAAGCTTGTGATAATAAATCATTGGGATTACATGATAAACAAAGTAGTATAAAGACGACTAAACCATATCTCATTGTTGCTGATATTTTTTTTAATATAATATGTAAATTGACAATATCTCCTAATTTTTGCACGAAATTCATGCCATAGATACTATAGTTAGGTTTCATAATCAATATCTTATATTAAATTATTAATGTTATTCGATAGAATAATAAAATTTGATGTTTTCAAAATTATAGATTTTAATCTATCTATGAATCTGAATTCAACAATGTTTTTTATTGTAATATTATTACTATAAAGGCAGGTTTAATTTCAGTAGTTTAGGTATATTCCTACTGTATTTTATTTCAGACAATAAAAATAAGGTATTTTCAAATACTTATAGAAATACTTGATGATTTTTTATCATTTATATTAAAATTTTCTCTATTTGGGAATATTTCATTTCTAAACTAAAGGAATAACTTTACTAATAATAGCACCTATTTTGGTGCGTTTTATTTGTTTTAGCGTACGAGCGGTCATTAATAAAAATGGTGTCCAACCAGTCGCTCCAGATGTAAGAATCAATATCCATCGAAGTATTAAAGCAGTCAAAATCAAACTAATATTCAAACTATTCATTTGATTTTGGCACTTTTTACTATGACGGCTTTCGTTTTTTTTATCACATTTATTACTTATAAAAATAACAGAATCACAGTCTAAATCATATTTTGAAATAACAGAATCATCAGGAACTTCTCCTTTTTGTCGTTCTGCTATTGGTTTTTTGGATGTAATGATTTGCCGTTTACCTACCAAAAATTTCATGCCATGTAAAAATACCTTAATACCTTCTTTCACTTCTCGAAAAACCCAAATAGCCAACCGCCGTACAAGATTAAAACCTAACTTAATGCTGTTAGAAACAGCACGAAAGATATTTCGAATCACTCGCTTTATCGTTTGTCCAAATTGTTTGATACCATAATATAATCGTCGTTTATGTCCTGCTAAAAAATCTTTTTCTCGTTCAGTCAAATTCTTTTTTACTTCATCTTTAAATATACCTTCATTTTCGAAAAGTTTTTCTCTCAATCGATGATTTTCTTCACCAATTAATACATCAGAAACAGCAACAACAGGTTTATCATCTTTCATCGCCTTTGTGATATAAAGCAAATCAATGACGTTTAATACATAAGCATTCAATGTTTCATTCTTATTATAAAAATCCTTGACTTTTAACTTTTTTAAGTTGTAACCTTTTTCAATAATGAAAGGATCTTCTCGTAGTTTTTTATCTCGTTTTAGGTATCGAACTAACTCTCGAATTGTCTTTTTTGTTGAATAACGATTCGCATCATCATCTTTGATTATACCATCAATTTCACCATTATAAATACCATTAATCCAAAGACGAATTTGGAAAATTCGAGCCAAAAATTCATAATATAAGGCGACCTTACTTTCGGGTTGAATATTGATTAAGTGTGTCTGAAAATGACCATTTTTATCCATATAAATCATCTTTTTATCTGGATGTTTTTCGTCAATTTTATTATAAATTTTTTCAATTAGATTTTCAATATTTCCGATTCCATTAACAAAATCTATATCAGAAATTTGCCAATTTAAGAAATCAGTAATTTTGTGTAAACCTTGTAATGACTCACTTTTGAATGGGGCTTCAATACCTTGATTTGAAGCATTTCCGTATAATCCTAAAATTTTTAGTCGATAATGAATAACACGAGTAACTAAAGAAATTGTACCTTCTGATGGCAAATGCTGAATAATAAACGTTCCTTCAAAACTAACCAAACTCTGCAAAAAATCCAGCTCAATTTCGTTGAGTTGTTTGGCATAACTATGATAATGTTCTTGGTCAAATGGAAGAAAAGTAAACTTTTGTTGTAGTAAACGATACGCTTCGTAATCTTTACGAAATTGTCGAACAGCTCGTTCTAAATGAATGGATTGATTAGGATTATTCGTTTGTATTTCATCAAAGGTCAAATATCCCAAATCAATCAACGGTTGTAACATATCAATATCTAAAACCCTTGATTGAATTTGGTATAATTCTGCTCCTCTATTTTCCAGCTCATTGATAAAATCCACAGTTAAGTCGTAGATAATAAGTAGAAGGTAATAAGTAATAAGTAGAAAAAATGGTACTTATTACTTAATTCAAGTTTTGTGATAAGTGCTTCGACAGAGTTAACAGGATTTTACAGTATTTATAAATGATTGTAAGTCAAATGTTTACAAAAAAAATATTTCGATAATAAAATTTGTTGAAAATATCATAACTTACTGATTATCAGACCTGACAAGTCTTTCGTGATAAATATATCAACCTCGCCCCGAGTCATCGAGATAACACGCAACATGGATTACTTATTACTTTCTACCTATTACTTATTAAGCATTATCACCTAAAAACTCTCTGATAAATCGTAGGAAACTCTGACGAGCAGCCTGAGAAGATGCGATGGCTTCTTTGTGCAATTCGTATAATTCGTGATTTTTATTTCTTGAATTTTTGCTAACAAACATAATTGCATCTTGATCAAAATCAATTCGAGTATGTGCAACGACCTCGATTTTTCCTGAAGTTGAACCACCAGCATTTAAATCATTTAATGCTTTTTTTAAATCTATATTTCCATCATCATTAAAAACTTGCTTAATATCACCTGTAAGTGTTGTTACTTCTATCGAACTTAAATCCTTTGCTGCACCTTCCAAAGTTTTCAAAGCATCTTCTAAAGCACTTTTTAATTTTCCCATTAGTTTATTTTTTATTTTTAATAAATTGATAATCAAGCAGAATGAAATTTTATAATTAGTAATGAGTTATAAATCACAATCAAGTTATTGTTTTTTCTGCTGATAAAAGAACATTTTTTTCGTAAAGTACATATTTTTTTGATGAAATGAAAGCCATGTATTCAGGTGAATATAATAATTCATGTTTCGCTGATATTAAATTTAAAAACGAAAATATTACGTTTTGCCTTGCAAAACAATCATCTCATGCAGATTTCGTAGATTCACGCCGATTTTTCATTAATAAAATCATTTTTTTTATCAAAAAAAATCTGCGTGAATCTGCGTGAATCTGCGTGAATCTGCGTAAAAAAAGCATTTTGCGAAGCAAAATTTAGCAATTGTGATTTCTATTTTACGTTTCAACGAAACGTAAATAATAATTATAAAAAAATCCTATTTCGATTTTGCATCAAAATAGGATTTTTATTATAAGTAAATAATTTAATAGTAAAACTACTTTTTCTCATACTTTCCAATGGCAATATCACCATTCAAAAAAGCACCTTCTTCTACCTCTAACTCAGCAGCCTTCACATTTCCTTCTACTTTTGCAGCATTTCCTAATGATAAAATACCATCAACTGTCAAATCACCTGTAAATACGCCAGAAATATTTGCACCTTTAGATTGTGCAATACCATCAATAATAGCGTCTTTACCCATGATTAATCGAGCCTCACAAGTTACTTTGCCATTTATAATTCCATCTAATCGAGTATCACTTTTTGAATAAAACTCACCTTCAATGACTGTTCCTTTTACAATGACACAAGCACTATTTGAGGTATTTGTACTATTTGAAGATTTTGAAATTGTGGAAGTTGTATTATTTTCAGTCTTTTTTTTTCGCCCAAACATAATTGTATATTAAAATTTAAATGATGATATGTTGTAGTATATATATTTAAATGAAATTAAGGAAAACTATTGAAAACAGTAAATTTTAGACGAATAATAATATTTTTTGTTATACATAACCTATTCATATACATAAAAAGAGGCGAACTCAGTGGAGTTGCCTCTTTTACTATTTTATAATTAGAGTTGTTGATTTTAAATTACTTTTTACCAAAAAGTCCACCTAAAAGCCCTTTTCCAATATCCATCAAATCATCTGCAATACCATCACCTTCTTTGTCTAATAACCTTGTTACCATGTCCAAAGCAGGATTACCACCTTTCTGTTGTGCTTGAGTTTTTGCACCAGACAGTTGATTCATTACTAAACTGGCAATGCTACTAACATCTAAACCACCTTGTTGTTTTTGTTGACCTAAAAAGCCCATTACAATCGGTGCTAATTGTGTCATCAAGTTAGACGTAGCATTATTGTTTAAACCACTATTATCACTAATAACGGTTTCAACTGTACTTTTCTTTTGACCAAAAAGATGTTGCAAAATGCCGCTTCCACCATTTGTATCATTTCCAGCGGTGATGAAACCCATTAAGTTGCTTAATATACTTCCGTCATGATCTTTTTCCAAAGCATTTGCTAAAGACATTGCACCTTCTGTTGAAGAAGCATTTTTTTGCATTGCTTGTAACATGGCTGGAATTGCACTCGAAATTGCATTTTGAGTTTCTGCTTTTCCACCACCAATTTGTTGTGCTAATTGTTCTAAAACATCACCTGAAAGTTGGCTTTGTACAAGGTCTAAAATGTTAGACATAATATGATTATTTTTAGTTTGCAATAACGAATTTTTCAAAAACTCGTACATTAATTTAAATATCTGACACCGTAAATATAATAAAGTAACAGCTATAATTTGATTAAATTTGATATTTCGGTCAACCTATTCACTAATTTTATTGTATAAAAAAGAAAATGACTATGAAACGATTTTTACTTTCGCTCCTACTATTCTTGATTTTTACACCGATTTTCAGTCAAAAAAAAGCGTTATTAACAGACTTTAAATTCATTGTCAATGACACACAAGAATTTCCGAATTTTTTTGAAGACGATGATATAAAAACTATTATTTTAGAAAAAGGAATCGATTTGATAAAAGAATCTTTACCGATTGATAGCATCGAAATGCATCAAGCAAATGAGATTGAATATCGCTTCTTACCTCCATACAAAGAGAATTTAAATTATATAGTACGACAATCACACGATTTTTATATTTCTCTAATCACGAGTGCAGGAGTCAATACCGCTTATGATGGTACGAAAACGTATATCATTTATTCTAAAGTTCGAGTAGAAAATAAACAACAAGATACGATTTTCATCAATCGTTCGAAAGCATCTTTTACATTGACTTACGACAGAAGTCGATTGTATGATGAAGCCGTTATTACCAAATCTGATTTCAAACAATTATACCTACAACTATTAAAAAACACATTTGCAAAAGAACTTTCGTTTTTGACAACTAAGTTCAATAAACCTGCGATTGTCGCCTATAATGGTTTCATGAATAAAGCTGAAAAGGTTGTTATAAAACAATCAGAAGGCTTAACGACTAAGCGATTTATATCAGAAAAAGATTCTACATTAATAAAATTAATTAATATCAAAGCAAGACCAATGTCTATTGATGGAACACTACGAATAGATGATTTTGCAGATATTTTAAAATTTAATAAAGAATTTATCCTTAAAAATAAAACAACTAAAGAACGTCTAAAAATCAAAGGGAACTACGAAGAAACTACTGACTACGGAACTAAAATTCGATATATAAAAAGTACAAAACTGAAGGTTAAAAACAAATCCATGAATTACAATTTAGAGTTTTTTCCTGATAGAGAAACTTCATGGGTTTATACTTTAGAATGGAATATTGACGATACAGAAAAATACGAACTATTAGCCAATCGTTATACCAACTTTGTAGAAATTTTTTCTAACGGTGGATTGATTGCCATCATTCAATTGCCAAGCTCCGGATTCAAACTACAAACCATTCAAAATAAAGAATTTACATTCTACTATCGAGGAAACTTGTCAATAGCTACAAAAAATGATGTTAACTACATATTTGCATTTTTTATGATTGCCAATCAATTTATGGCAGAAGTAAGCGAAATAAATAAGATGTAACCGTTTTCAGTTTCTAATTGTTATCTTTCCTTTTGTGTGAAATTAATTATTTTTATATTGCAATTCACGTTTCGCTGAAACGTAAAATAGAAATCACAATTGCTAAATTTTGCTTCGCAAAATGCTTTTTTCACGCAGATTCACGCAGATTCACGCAGATTTTCTAATAATTGGTAGAAAAAATGGTTTATTGATAATTTTT
>JBGCFH010000045.1:0-7927 GCA_045106825.1 Saprospiraceae bacterium
CTTTCGGTTTGTTATCTTCCTTGTACAAGTTCGCTGTCGAACGCTGACAATGTTTACAAACTAAAAAACCTCGACGACTCACTTTTTTTTCATTAATTTCTATCTCATCACCACTTTTTCTATCTTCTACAATTCCTAAATTTACCGTACGAATCGTCACTTCAGGAACGAATTCTACACCAAAAGGAATTTCGATCATTGCCCAAGCTCCTTTTGTTCGTCCTGCACTAAAATCAAAATGCTGCGACGTTCGAGAAATCAATTCTATCCGTTCATCTTTTGAGTCATCAATTGCCGATTTTTGTTCATCATTATAAGACGTCACAAATTGCTGTTTCACAAAAACGTGTTGATTCGTTGGCTGACTCCAAGAACCATCATGACATTTCGGACAATTACGATTTGTAAACTCATATTCCTTTTCCAAATGATCGCAATTAGAACAAAAACGATAGGTTTCTAAAGCCGCTTTATTTGGAATTGCTACTTGTTGAATTTTTAATTTGTAACCATGTGTATAAAAGAAATTTTCAGGAATCAACTCTCGCAAAGCACTTTGTGCTGGTCGCACCAAACTAAATTCAGCTGACTTAATTTCTTCCGAATCTTCCTCATATTGTTTCCGAACAACTGCCGATAATTCCACACCAGTTTCTGGAAAAGCATAATTTGGTAATAAGCCAACATTGGTCAAATGTTCCAAAACCTGCTGTTGCTGAATATTCTTAATCGTTCCTTTTATATTCGATAATTCATTGCTTAATAATTTCCTATTCGGATCTTCTTTTGGCAATTCATTTCGTTCTTTTTTCGTTGCGGTTTGTTTTTCATACAAATCTTTTAACCGATTTTTAATATCTAAAAAAGTCAATCGAAGTTGCCCAAACAATTGTGTATCATTCAATAAAAACCAAATTCCATCAAGAATTGTATCGCTTACCGTTTGATAATGTTTTTGGAATCGTTCCTTTAAATCAGCTTCGTTTTCTTCAATAAAATCAATAATTTCATTGATAAAAAAAGTATCTGCTTGCACATCTAAACCAGCTATATTAATATTTCTAATCGTTTTCGGAATTTTATTATTGCCATCATCTGCTGTCCAAGAATCGATACAAAATGCCAAAAAATGCCGTTTCAAAATATCCTTTGCACTCAAGTAACAACCTGGCGGATAAACTTCGCCTTCCATCATTTCTTTTGGTGCTTCAAAATAAAAAGCATCATGTGGTTTATTCAAAGCAACATTCAAAATCATCGCCGTTCCTGACTTTCGACCAGCTCGACCAACTCGCTGCAAAAAGTTCGCTGGTTGTGGCGGAATGGAAATATTACTGGTGTTATCCAAATCACCAATATCAATTCCCATTTCTAAAGTCGAAGTTGCTACCAAAACATTATAAGCTTGATAATTATCGGTTGATTTAAAATTTTCCTCAACTGATTCTCGTAAATTTCTATCCAACAAACCAGTATGTTCAAAAGCATTAATCAAAGGAACATTTTGACGATTATAGACTTGTCGATAATATGAAGTTGATTGCTTATCCGATGGCAAATAATGACCAGCACAACGGAAAGACATACATTTTGCGTTGTGTATCACCGAACTATTATTCGGTTGAACATGCAAACGATGACCACAAGTATTACAATTAAACAAAGCAGCATCTTGACCAATTTTCACAATTTTGGGCGATAAAGCATAGTTTCGTAAACCAGTCGAAACCTTTTTATCCAAAATGCCAACTGCTTCTAATTCAGTTAATAATTGTGTATAAAAATCATTGATTAGATTTTTATCTTCTTGTGTCAACCATTCAAAATATTTTAAAAAATAAGCATGAAACCAATTTAAAGCACTTTCCCGTTCCGTTACATCAAAAGCCGTTTGCACCATTCCCCCTTTACGAAAACGCTGATCCGTTAATAACTTTGGTAACCTTGTTTTTTTACCAAAATTTCGCATCATAAAATATTGCGGATTTCTCCGAACAGTCAAACTAAAATAACCACTTTTATCTGTTCGATAAACCTCTAAATATGGATGTTCAATTGCTCCTCGAATCCTCATTCGATGCAAGAAAACCGTTAAAAATTGCGTAAATAATGCTTCATTCGGCAATTTCAATGCTGGAATTTTTTGTTCGATAAACCATGTTTTCAACTTCTTGTAAACATCGGTAAACACCTCCGTTTCAAAAAATGCTCCTGCCGAACCAGTTTTCTCCAAGGTTCGACCAATAATTGCATTATAACCAAACTCCGCAAAAATATTCCAAGAAAGGCGACGATTAAATTCTGTCAAAAAATCTACACTTTGCCATTGTTTACTATCAGGCGATAAGTCAACCATCGTTTTTTTATCCGACGGTAAAAACCGCACAAAATAAGGCAAAGCTTCACTCCTACCCGATTCATCCGCTTTTTGTCGCCAATAAGTGGTGAATGCTTCCGCTAATTCCGCCAAACTAACCGACGTTTTTTGTGCATTAACCACTTGCTGAACTGCCGTTCGGAAAGTAAAATTATAGTTTCGAGCCTTGACAAAACCAGCATGATGTGCCGCATCTTGTACACTATTTGTAAACGCCAATAATTTTCGTTTACTCAAACTCGCTTCGTTTACATTCGTTGCCAACATCTGAGAAGTTGCCACCGAATTTAAAGTCGCTGCCCGAGTCCCAATAATCGCAATCGTATCTTTTGCATTACAATGTGGACAAACCTGCTGAATAAAATTTCCGTTCTTCTTCTGAAAACCAATAATTTGAAAACTATTTTCTACTTCTTTTTCATGCAAAGTCAAATCTGGTGTTATCCATTTTGGTCCTAAAGCATTCGTTGTATCATATTCTTCTGGAATACTTCGCAGTACATTTTCAGAATAAGGCACAACAAAATAAACCTTGTCATTATTGGCAAAATATTTCATGTAAACCTTGTTTACATCATCGGTCAATTGACCTCGACCTTCTTCATAAACCGCTATCCAGCCCGAATGATTACATTCTCGACAGAAATACGGCGGCAAACCTTTATGTGTAAATATTTCTTCTTCGGTTGCTGGTTTATGGTCAGCAGCCAAAATAAATTTTGCTTCTGGTCGCACTTGTCGCAATACATTGCTCAACTCTCGCAACCACAATTGTATTTGCATCGACAACAACGGACGCTTAGAAACTTTGGTCGCAGAAAGCAAAGCCATCAAAGATAAAATCGCCATTCGATGAATATCAACACCCGGTTTTTCTACAAAATCTAAAGCTCGAAAATCTAAATTTTCCGCTTTCAAATTGCTCATCAATTCGGCTAAATTCACGATTCCTTTTGCCGTTTTTGACAATAACAATTGCACCAATTCCAACGCTTTCAAATCTTCATTAAACGTCGCACCTGAAAGCTGCCAAAGTGCTTTTTGTTTATTCAAATACACCTGATAATTATCGCCAGCTAATAAGCGATTGTCATAAATATCAGTTGCCGTTGGTAGGAAATGATGTGTTTTAATATTTTCAAAAAAAGTCGCTGCTGTTTGCCGTTCTTCTCCTACAATTGCCGTTTGATCTATTGTTTCTCCAAATATATTTTCCGCATATTTTGCTAATAATAATTTTGCATCTGGTGATGTACCGATAGTTGCAGAAGTTCCAACAGGACAAAGCGAACCAATAGACATATTCAACTTCAATTTCAAGCGTCGAATCAAATTCGCTACATCTGTTCCTTGTGCACCATCGTAAGTATGCAGTTCATCTAAGACCAAATATTTCAACGTTTTTGGTCGAGCTTTATTCGCAAACCAAAGCGGTTGAAAATCTTGCTGCATCAACGCATAATCCAACATTTTGAAATTCGTCAATAAAATATCTGGCGGATATTTCAAAATCGTTGCTCGATCTTCAATGACTTTATCTTCCGTCATCACTCGGTTATATTCCGCCTTTTTATCTCGACCCAAACCAATTAATAAACCTACATTAATTTGTCCTTTCAATTCCGAATGATTCCAAATCGCTTCCGCAATTCTACTCGCTTGATCGGTCGCCAAAGCATTCATCGGATATAAAATAATCGCCTTAATTCCTGGATTTCTTTGTTTTTGCAAACAATAATCTAAAATCGGATATAAGAAAGATTCCGTTTTTCCCGAACCAGTTCCTGTTGTTAAAATCGTTGGTTCTGGTTGATGCTTTCTATCAAATTGCAATCGCTTGAAAGCATTCAATTGATGAGCATAAGGTGGAAAATTGGGCGTAATTTTCAAAGGTGAATCTGCGGCACTTGCAGCCGACACGAAAGGCAATTTCAACGACACATAAGATCCTTTGAACAAACCTTCTTTTGGATGCTGCATTAATGCCTCAAAAGCCGTTTCTAATTCCGAATCTTGAAAATGAAACGTATCTCTTAAATATTGCATCACCGATGCTTTGACTTCTTGTGCTTGATGTAGTGCAAACATAGTTTTTCTGGTTACTTTTTCCGTAGGTAGAACCTACGGCTAATCATATTGAACCCTTTCAGGGTTCGTAATTCAACATTCTTCAGAACACTGGAAGTGTTCAATGTGAGTAACTACGGATTGTATCCGTAGAAAAAAACAGATTCTGTGGGCAAAAGCAATACCGTTTGCCCTACGTTCCATAATTATCAATTATTCATTATCAATTATCAATTCCATTCCGTTCTCGAATTTTCTTCAATCGTGATGTAATCGCTCCTTTTTTTCGACCCAAAACTTCTCCGATTTCGTAGGCAGAATATCCATCGTTATGCAATTCTATCAAATTGTCTTCCTCTTCTGTTGTCCACGGACGATAAGCGTTGTGATGGTTTTCTCGTATTTTCTCTACCGAATATGCTTTCGTAGTTATTGTAGTTGTGACTGATTTTCGTTTACCTCTTTTATTATAAATTGGTTGATATTTTTCTACCAATCGTTCTTCGAGTTCCTTTCGACCAATTTTAACGACAATTGTTGTTACCTCAAAATTATCTTCAAAAATTTTGTTTAATTCTGCTTCTAATCTTGGCGGAAATTTCTTACTTGCTGTTCCTTGTTTATAATCTTCTAAATCTACAAATCGTTTATTACCAACCGTTCGACGCAGAGAATGATTTCGAGTATCTAATAAGTCTTTCATTCGTTGACGCAAACTTCCTGTCTCACCAACATAACAGATTTTGCCTTCTTCTCGGATAAGATAAACACCTGCCGAAGTATCAAACGATTCTTTCCATTCCTTTGTAAACGAAAATAGTTGCCGTTTTCCTTCAAGTAATTTAATTTCTAAGTTTGCTAAATAGGTTTCAATTTTGTTATTCATAATATGGTTTTGTTTATTTAATATCGTAGTTATCAGACCTGACCGGTTTTAAAAACCTGTCAGGTCTTTTCCACACAAATGGTCAATTCAAAACTAAACATCTCTTCATTGTTTAATTTTAAAATAATATTTCTGAAACATGATAATACCAACGCTTAGGAGATTCTCCCGAAAAAATCAAGAGAAACTTATCAAGCCCAAAATAACAGAAAATATTTAAAAAAATTATCCATTATCAATTATCCCCGAGGAATCGGGATTTCGCTTTCGCTCAACAATTATCAATTATCAATTATCAATTAAAAAAAGCCCAAGCTCGTTCATAATCACCAACTCTATCGCACTTCCGAAAAGGTGCATAATATACGACTTCCTTATTTTTATACAATTCTGATTTCGTTATCGTGTGTGTATAAGTTTGACCAGCTTTGTAGTCTTTGATGGTTTTCCATGCTTTGCGGTCGAGACCAACACCTGTTAAGCCTTTGCTGCACGTAAAGACGATATTGCCTTTCGTATCGTACCAAGTATCGGCTTCGTTTTGTTGCAAGACTGGAAACTGTACTTCATAAATCAATTTCAATTCTTCCAAACTCAAACCCAAAGCCATTGCCGACAAAACATCTATTTCTATCAAGGCTTGACGACGCTCAAAATAATTCCGCAGTGGAATATCCCAAGTCCATTTTTCCGTCAATGTATCAAATCGTTTTAATCGTTCATCTGCTATACTCCAATTATCTGCCGCAAATGCTGCCGCATAATGTCGTTCCCATAAGTCCGCATAAGGTCGAGTTAAACAGTTTAATAATAAAGTGCGAATCGCTATTTTTTCGTAGTAGGTTTTGGATATGCCTAATACAAAATCTTGAATAGCATCACCGTATAAATTTGTTCTTCCTACTGTTTTTATATAAAAGTCTAAAACAATAGAAGCCGATAAACCTGCTAATTCTATGGCTCTTTTTTCATCTGAAAAAATAATAGAGGTTATTCCATTTGTATGAGAAACTTTAGGTAAGATGATAGCAGGAAACAAAGTTCTCTCATTAGGTAAACCTAACATTTTTCTAAAAACAACTTTATAATAATTTATCCAATTATCATAAACAGGTTTTCCTTTCGTATCATATTCTAAAATTTTTAAACCACTAATTTTATTTTCAAAATCAGTTAAATTTTCAGCAGGAATATAATTGGTTCTTGCGGTATAATTTTCATCAATCTCCATTAAATCAATCACATTATAATCTGCTTTTTCAATACATTGCTCCCGAGGTGTTTTATACAAAGGATTACCCACATAAAAATGAGGTCCAGAATAAATCATTTCAAAGTTGTCAATGTTTGGATATTGAGTTTGCCGTTGAATTATGCCTGCATTTTGTGCATTTGTTTCGTCCCAAGCTACGGTAGTTTTATTTTCAAAATCACCAACTTTAGACGGAAAACGACTTAATTTTTCTAAAACAGATATAATTTGACGAGCATGAATAGATACTAACTTAGCAGTTTGCCATTCGTCACTATCTTCAAAGGCTTTCGCCAAAATGCTTAATTCGTTTTGTGTAAAAAATACTTTTCTATCAAAATGTGGTTTTACATTCCAAATAAATTTATCCTCTGTTTCACTATATGTTTTAATTCCGTCAGGTCTTGTATTATCATTTTTATCAATAAAACAACCATCAATTGTAGCTGGGTGAAATAAATTATTAATATTATAAAATCCAACAGTTTCTGCTTTTCCACCATAAATGTTAGAACTGTATTTTTCACGATGTGCCACTTCCGCAAATAAGTTAAAAGCATTTTGAAACTGAAAATGATATTTTAAACGAGGATAAATTGCTTTACGCAACGGTTGACCTTTCGGGTCATCATAAATGCCTTCTGGATGTACCAAACCTATCATACCTTGCGGAGCAGTTAAAGCAAAACCATTTTCAATAATACATTTATATAAATTCGTCTGTTGTCCTTGTAACAAAGGATAATTTTGAACGGCATTTAAAAAAGTAGCGGCACTTTCTGTTTCGCTATATTCTTCGATATAAGTCTTTTTTAAATTCGGCTTTTGTTCAAAATAAGTCGGTAGTTTTTTTCGCACTTGTGAAGAAGAGGTTTTCCGAATCATCACTTCTGGAAAATCTTCTGAAATAATCCCTTTTTCATCAAACTGCAACTTCACCCACGGCGGATTACCAACAATGACATCAAAACCGCCTCTTTCCTTAAAGACTTCCAAAAACTCTAAGTGATAATGAAAAAAGCGATGCGTTTTGGCGTATTGTTGTACAAGATTGATGCGTTTACTTTCTTGAAAAACATTAGACGCTTTCGCATCGGTCGTTTCTTGAATAATTTTATCTACGATATTTTTCTTCGCCTCGTTCCGACTTTCCTGTAATAGATTTTGACCGCTACTAAACAAATCTTGTGGTAAAGGGTTACCAAATAAATCGGTCGGAATTTCCGCAATTTTCTGCTTCATTTCCGTACTTAAAATGGTTTCAATATCTTTTAAAAATTCGTTATACGTTGGTAATTGTCCCGCTTGTTCCAAATCCCAAAACCATAAAGCCGTCCAATAATTC
>JBGCFH010000046.1:0-7203 GCA_045106825.1 Saprospiraceae bacterium
CAATGGCTTACTATAAATATCCTCAGGATTTTCTACATAAGCACGGCAATCGGTGCAAATATGTCTAAACTCACAATCTTGACAAACCGAAATTTGGTCTTTTTTGATATTCCAATATTTTTTGAAATCGGGATGATTTAAAGCTTCTTTTAGCGTTGTATCTTTGATATTTCCATAGCTTTCTACCATGCTTGGGCAGTTTTTGATATTGCCATTTTGGTCAATGGAGATTTTGCGATTGAGGCAAGTGTTGTGGTGTTGAGATTCTGTAAAAGTCGGAATATTTATTACAAAATAATTCGGATGAATCTGTCCACAATGAATATTCAAAGATAAATCCTGAGTCAAAAATATAACCTGAGCATCAGATGTAGTATTTATTGATTTATTGTTAGAAGCATTATAAATAATTAAACGCCCTAAACGAGGATACTCATTTAAAAAAATTTGAAAATCTAACTTTGAAAGTTCTAATGAAAAAGGCAGAAAGATATTAATATTTCTAAATATATATTTTTTTGTTAAATCTGTGATTTTTCGAATATCACTTATGTTAAATATTCTCTGAAAACGTAGTTCTATAAATTTACAACCCAGCTCGTTTAATTGGTCAAATATATGATTGAAATTAACTGAACAATCTTTAACCTCAATGATTGCGTTTGTTATTAAACTTGGAGCTTTCCACTGTAAGGAAAGCTCAGGGAAGTTCGTAGGATTATCGCACCAAAAGCCTAACTCATGCTTTTCTAAAATATGCAATAAATCATTAATAGTTTTATTCAATTTATTGTCATAAATGGTGTGAAGTTCTTCAATCGATTTATCTTTATGAAGAGTCAGTATTTCATAAAGTCCTTCAGGAATGAAATAAAAGTCTTTTCGTTGTAAATCAGCTATTAAGCATCGTTTTATACCTTTTACAGGAATACAATTGGCAAATAATTTAAAACTTTTCTGTGTCATAAATAATCATTTTAGAAATGGGTTTTGAATGATGATAACAAAAGGATTTTTTCGAGTTGTAAGCAGTAAATACTGCTGTCCTTTTTCGTTTATGAGTATTAGATTCTGTATCATTTTCTGATTTTTTTTGTACCACTTTTACTTCCTTGGTAATACTGTAAATAGCACTTAATAAAGTATTTTTATTATTTTTCATTATTTAAATTTGATAAGTGATGTGCAATTTTCTCTTCCAAAAAATAATTACAGGGCAAGGAAACCATTCCGAATTGACCTCCAGGATTAATTTCCAGAAAAACATAATGACCCAATTTTGATTTTATTAAATCAATTGAACCTGTTGTGTAATTCATATTTTCAATCAAAAGAAGAAGCTTATCTTCAATCGTTTGGGGCAATTGATAAGGAACTCGTCTATTTGGTAGTTCTCTATCATAATTTCTAAAATCAATTAATGTTTTCGAATTTTTTTGTGAAAAAATTGCCATTGAATAAAACTTTTTTTCGATAAAGAATACTCGAATTTCATAAGATTTTTCGATATATTTTTGAAATAATGAAGCAGAGAAAGTATCTGGTAACCGTTTTAATTCATTTTTAGTAATCAGTTGAGTCCCAAAACTATAGTCTATCGTTTCTAAAGAATATCGTGGAATACCTTGTGAAATAATTTTAGTAATTACTTTTTTATGTTCAGCTATGAACTTTAACAAAGTTGATTTTGAGGTCGTTAAAATAGAATCTGGCACACTTAACCCTACCTTTACAGCGTTTTTTAATAAATCAAGTTTAGAATAAGTTATTTCTTTTGGATGTGTTAACCACTTTTTTTCAGCCAAATACTTAAATAATGTTTGCCTAACAATTCGATGTTCTGTTGAAATATGATTTCTAAGTTCATACAAATTCCACGATGAAAAATCTGTAAATTGAAGCCCTATAATGTCGCTAAACCCATCCCAACGACGAAACCAACATACATTAATATCCTCAAATCCTTTAATTTCAAATTTTGTTGCTTTGATTTCAATATCTACGTTCGCTAAAAATTTTACACCGTTAATACGCTTAAATGGAATTTTATAAAATTGCAACCAATCAATGACTAATTCAGTCGTTGTTTCATAATTTTCCTGAGAAAATATTGCTATCATTTGTAATCAATTACGTCTTCTAACTCCACAACTAAATCACAACCATTAAATGCATCATAATAGAAAAACTTTACAAATCCATAGTCTTCATTAAAATAATAATCCATTCTACCTTTATAATTTGTTATATCGTCTTCTGCGACTGTTTCTACCTTATAACATTTAAGTTTTTTGAAAGGTAACTCAACTTTTTCAATACTTACTATTTTACTATGATGATTTAAAAAATTAGGAATTAAGCTTTCTTTTCTGTAATGCTCCTTAATAATTTGATTTGTCTCTTCAAAAATATCTAAGGTTAATTTCCATTGTTCTCCCATTTTAAGTGGAAAATTTATTTGAGGATAGACATATAAATAGTTTACAGAGAAGGATAATTGTCTAAAGGGATGTAAAAAAATTCCACTTTTCCCTTCATCAACCCAAGTTTTCTCTCTTGAAAAAGTTTGTTTCTTATAATCATTGTAATAATCATACTTTATAGTTGTTCCTTCTTTACTATTATGACCTTGATAAACATATAAACCTATCTTATCAACTGATGTACTATCATTTTTAATATTAAAGGGAACTAATCTTCCAAGAAAAAAATTTGGCTGACCTATATAACGTTGAACCTTAAAATGTTTTTTCTCATCATTAATGTAATAATATGAAAAAATAAATTGACGTTTAGAAATATAGATTCGATTATCATAATTTTTACTATTAACATCGTTATTATCACTAAAAATAGCTTCAGTCTTAGGATTATTATGAATACCTTTATAATCAATATACTGATTAATTATTTTATCTAAGTAACAAGAACTAAAAAAAAGAAGCCCCAAGAGAACAGTTAACATAGATAAGTATGAACATAAATTATATAATAAAACTTTCAACTTTTGCTATTTTATTATTATTTAATAATTAAAGCATAGATTTCACATATTTAATTGTAAATCTATGCTTTTTCTACTTTATCATTTTACAATTACTCTACCCATCGCAACCATCGTTATAAATCCAATCACCAGGCATTGTAATATAAGTTCCGTCTATCAATTCTCTTTCTTCACCTCCTGTATCACAACTTACTTGTTTATCGTTCTTATCTTTTCTCGTAGGTTCACCGTCACCTGCTGCTGCACCACCACAAATTTTTGATGTAAAATTTACCTTTAAAATTTGCCCTTCGAACTTTGACAAATTTGATTGTTCTTTTTTCATAATTGTAAAATTTTGTAAAATAAAAAATAAGTTTCCCAACATCACGTCGCTGAGAACAAAACGTCCGCAAGGTTTTACTTTTTTCGGGTTTTGAGCTCGGGAGAAAAAAGTTAGGATATGCAGATTTTTCCTGAGTTTTGAAATTTCAAATTGTACTTTTTTGTACATCACAAATCTAAGTCGATTTTATTTTTCTGACAAGGGACAAAATCGGACATTTACAGACAGAAGCGGACAGAAGCGGACATTTACTCTGTCAAGTTTTGTTTTTTTCTGTTCGGATTTCCAAAAGTGTCGTAAATCAACTCTTGATATTTTGGCGTGATGTAGCCTTTAGGTAAAATAATATTGGCTCTCTTCAGCCATCGTCTAAATGTGCGAGGTTTTACTTGATATTCATTTGCAAACTCCTCACGGGTTTTTGTTGGTTGTGTCATTAAGATTGATATATTTGGTTTTATAAATTATGAATCAAATATATTTGAATTAAATTAATCTGACAAAAAAAATGTGTGAACTACGGTATTTCGCTTGTGAAATACCGCTATGGGTTAGGGAAGTTGCGTTTTTGTTATAAAAGTAAAATAATCAACAAGTGTACTTATTTTATAATTTTACAATGTCACTTTTGTAACATTCTACTTATTTATCAATTAAACTTTACTGCTTTAGGGTTGCTTTTTATTCAAACTCATACAATTTTAAAAAAAAATGTATCAATTACCTTATTTCAAAAAAACATCTTTACTAATAAGAATCTGCGTTAATTAGTAAAATTAACATAATATAATTTACACAACAACAGTAAACATAATATTTTATTTTAAAATTCGACATCAATAAAAGACGAATTACAGCACTTTTTAATAATTATTCAATCCTAATCTGATACATTTTATTGCAACATTTCCAGTCACTAAAATTGCATTCTTATCAAAGTAAATAATATACTTTAAGGTCGATTTGTTCGGACACTTTCTTCCATTTTCCAATCTAAACGGACTTGCATCATAATAGAATCCTCTGGTGCATTTCGTTGTATCATTTCGTTAGTTTTTTTATAAAAATCTCTTCCAAAACGATAACCTTTTTTATTACCATTGATATATTTTGCTGTAAACCAAGGCATATAACCTTCTTGAGTGTATAAGTTTATTTCTTCTTCTGTAAATCGGCTATGTTCGCCACTTTGAATAATATGTAAGATTATAATACCTGGAAAAGTTTGTATCAAACCGTAGTCAGTACTATCTTGAGGATCACGAAAAAATATTCCCAATTCCTTTTCTCCAACCATTCCATGCTCTTTTATCAATTCTAAAAATGGTAATTTCACATCTTCTTGATATTCAGTTACCAAAAGCCAATTATTTCCATATTCATTTTTTCCTTTGTATTTATATGCAATATCTTGGTCTTTTCTAAACAAAGCGTGCATTTTTTCTCGTAACTCTACATTCCAATATTTTTCTGCGTTTGCCTGTACATAATCAATATGATTCATTAAGGCTTCAAACTCCTTAGGATAATCTTTGAGTTTTTTTAAATCTTCTCGGTCAAAAAACGGAACTTCACAACCTTTTTCCACCAATATCCGAGCGAAATAAAACATATTTTCTTCCGATTCCAGTTCAATAGAAACATATAAAGCATCTAAAACATCCATTGCCATCGGTGTAGAAACCATGTCAAAAGCTTCTTTAAATGTTTCAATCGTTTTCGGATAGTCCTTATCATCTTTATAATAAATCAAGGCTTCTTTGATTTTTTCGTAATAAGGAAGATAATTGTCCGTCGTATCGGTAAGCGATTGATTCATTGATAGATGATGTGGGAAAAAAGTATTGGAACTAAAAATAGTCATCAATATTACGCTGCTAATGATTGTTAAAAATGGTAAATTTTTCATAAAAAAAATTTTTGATTAAAAAAAATAGAAAAGGGATTAATTGATTGACAGTCAATTAATTGTATTTTTACATAAGGATTTAATTTCCCAATACAAACTTTTCCAAAAACAGATACATATATATATATTGGTTTTTTCTTTCCAAGAACGCACCACTTCCTACATGTCCTGTATTACTAATGGATATGAGCACTTTTTCGGGATTATTCGTATCTGAAGCTCGTAGTTTTAAACCATATTTCATTGTTTGCCAATATGGTGTTTGAAAATCTTTAGTACCTGCAAACAACAATACAGGCGGATAATCTTGCTTAGTAATATTGTGATACGGTGCAAATTTTATAACACTATCCAAAGTTTCAGCTTCGTTGATATTTCCAAATTCTGAATATTCTGTAACCGTTAAAGGTAGTTTGCTATCAGCCATTACTTTTAACATACCCAAATAAGGATAATCTAAAATTGCTCCATCAAAAATCATTGGATTTTGATTTAATGCAGCACCGACGATAACGCCTCCTGCACTTTGTGCGTAAGCGATAATTTTATCAGTATAACCTTTCTCTTTTAGATAATTGACGCAAGTCAAATAGTCCGTTATTCCATTTTGTTTATTCAATAATTTGCCGTCATTATACCAATCGTAACCTAAAACTCGACTTCCTCGCACATGAGCATAAGCTACAGCATAACCTTGTTCCAATAAGAAATAATCAAACTCTTCAAATCCTGCTTCCCGAAAAGCACTATAAGCACCATAAACATTCAAAACAAGCCCTTTGTGTGTTTTATCTGCATTAGGATAAGTTATTCGTAGTAAGATAGAATCGGTATGTGTTGTAGGAATATTCAAAACTTCGCTTTCAAAACTTGGAGTTTCGTTGGTTAAACACATTTCTGGTTTAAAACTAAGTGCTTTTGTCCTTAGATTTAAAATATATATGCGGTCAGCAATATTAATGGTAGAATAACGAAATTGAACTTTATTTGATTGATAATCACTCATTTTTGTATTTAAAACAATCGAACATAAATCATTAGGTAATTGAATAGTCGTTATCTTTTTATTTGCCTTAGTATATCGTAAAAGACGGATATGTCCTCTTTCAAAAACCTTAATTAGTAAAAAATCCTTCGTCACTACAAAATCATCAACATACTGTTGTTCATTACCTTTGGTGACTAATTCCCAATCATTTCCTGTTTTAGCTTTTCGATAGATTCCTTGTTTTTCTCTTTCTATGTATCCTGAAACATAGAAGTAATCATCGTCTATTCCATGAAAAACGCTTCGCATACTTTTATCATCATGCACACTTTTCAATATTTTTCTATCAAAAACAAATAATTCATTCGTAGAATGATCGCCGTGATTGATGAATACTTCATTTGCAAATCCCCCTGACTCAACTTCTTTGGTACTGTCTATTGATTCGAAAATCGTTTTGAGTACTTTTGTTTTTAAATCATACTGTGATACTTTAAATGATCGACGAATACTATCTTTTTCTGAAAATATAAGTGTTGTATTATCTAACCAATGTGGATTTATTGAAGAAGCATTTGTAATCTTATATCGTTCGGTTGTCCCTATTTTTTTCCAATAAAATTGTTTTTCATTATTAACTTTTATACACAATAATAAATAATCCTTATTTGGACTCATTCCATAGGTTATTAGTTTCTCATCTTTTGATAATTCTTTATCATAAGAGAACAAGATTCGATAGAATTTGTCTTTTTTATACTCCAGTATCCCATATTCGCCCTTTGGTGATACTCCTTTCCTATACGATTCATTTTTTTGTTCTTCTTCACAGTCTTTAGTGATTAAATTATAAGTCTTATAAGCCACCCGACGTTTTTTTTCAAAGGGCTGAAATTGATTACTCAAATAGGTGTTTTCATTCAAAATAGCATCTCTGACCAAAGTATCTTCAATATTTTCAATCCATGACAAAT
>JBGCFH010000047.1:0-29028 GCA_045106825.1 Saprospiraceae bacterium
CTTGAACCACAAATATTTGTTGCAGAAACGGTTAAATTATTTGTTCCTGTATTTTGAAAATTAACGGTTGCTTGATTGTTATTCGGTGTAATTGCTGCACCTGAATTGGTTAAACTCCAAATGTAATTTACATTGGCGGAAGCCTGAACGGAATAATTATAATTGCTTAAACAAACGGTTGAATCGCCTTGAATTGTCGTTGGCGATTGTGGAATGGTTAATACGTCAATATTTAAAATTCGTGGTATTCCGTTGCCACAATCGTTGGATGGAATTGCGGAAAGTTGATACGTTCCAGGTGTTGTCCAAGTGATATTTGCAGCGTTGTTGGATTGTGTTAAAATTCCACCGCTGGAAAGCGTCCAAGTATAAGTCACATCATTTTCGGCAGGAACGAAATAGGAATTTTGACCCAAACAAACCACCGAATCGCCTTGAATATTTTGCGGCTGATTCGGCAAATCTTCGACTTCAACCGTTATCGCATTATTACAACCATCAGAAGTTGTCACGGCTAACGTATGAAAACCGTTACTTGTCCAATCGACAAAAACCGCATTATTTAAAGTTGTCAAATTTCCACCAGACGATAGCGACCAAGTATAAGAAAATCCGCCAATATTCGGCACAGAATAATTTTCAATGCCCAAACAAACTTCATTGTCACCTGTCACGCCAGTGATGCCAGAGTTGGTATTTGTTACCACAACAATTTTAGAAAATGCTTGACCCGAACCACAACTATTTGATGGTGAAACCGTCAACGTGTGCGTTCCTGCGGTTGTCCAATCCACGGAAACTTGATTGCCATTTGGCAAAACTGTTCCGCCACCAGAAAGTGTCCAAGCATAATTGACACCAGTTTGTGGTGTCGTAATATAAGATTGAGAACCAATACAAACGGTATCAATTCCGATAATCGACGTTGGTTGTTGTGGCACGTTGACCACATTTATCGTTACCGTTCGAGGTGTTCCACTTCCGCAAATATTCGATGGTGAAACGGTTAACGTATAAGTTCCTGCACTTGTCCAATTTACGGTTGCAGAATTGCCTAAAAAACTCAATGCTCCGCCACCAGAAAGTGTCCAGTTGTAGTTTGTATTTGCTTGACCAACAATGGAATACGTTTCTGTTCCAATACAAACCGTTGTATTTCCAACAAAAGAAGAAGGTTGTTGCGGAACGTCATTGACCGTGATTGTAACTTGTCGAGAAGAACCGCTTCCACAGTCGTTTGTTGGTGTGACGATTAGCGTGTGTGTTCCTGCTGTTGTCCAGTTGATTGTTGCAATTCCACCGTTTTCTGTTAGTGTTCCGCCAGAACTTAGATTCCAATTGTAAGTCACGCCAGCAACAACTGGAACGGAATAATTTTGTGTACTCAAACAAGTATTCGTTACACCTTGAATCGCTACTGGTTGTGAAGGAATTTCACTAACAACAACATTTAAAGTAGCTGTTCCACCGATTCCACAAATATTCGATGGCTCACAAAAAATCTTATGTCCACCGACAACTGACCAATTGATTATCGCTGTATTTCCTAACGGAAAAACCGTTCCGCCACCAGAAACTGACCAAGCATAATTTTCACCAAAAACATTCGTAACATTATACGTTTCAGAACCCAAACAAGGCGTTGTATCGCCCACAATCATCGGTAAATCTGGAACGTCTAACACTCGAACTTGATAAACAAAATCTTGACTATTTCCACAATCATTGGTTGAATTAATCGTAATTGTATGTAAACCTTTGGTTGTCCAATTAATGGTTGCAGAACCGCCATTAACGACAATTGTTCCACCACCAGAAAGTGTCCAATTATAACTTATTCCTGGCCCAGGAATTTCAGGAATCGTATATATTTTTTGCGATAAGCAAGTCACCGAATCTCCAATAATTCTACGAACAGGAAGCGGCAAACAAGCTAATTTTGAAAGAAAAGCATCGGAATTACTAAGACTATTTAAAGTATCTAAATCAAAAATTGCTTGACCAATAAATTCACCTGCAATATAAACCGATTCATTATCATCTGCAACAACAGCATTTATACTACTTCCAAATCCACCTTCTATTTTTCTTAAATATTCGGCATTTCCACTATAATCGTATTTTGCAACAAATGCCTCAGAAGTTGGTGTTTGTATCGTTGTATTTCCGCTAATCAAGGACGATTCAAAATCACCAATTAGATACAATCCATCATTTCTTGCAACCATATCTATTACATTTTCGTTGCTGCTTCCGCTAATTGTTGTTGCCCAAGTCCAACTGCCTGTATCGGTTGCTTTCGCAATAAAAATATCAGCGGTTGTGTTAGCGTTGGAATTTGCTAAATTGATTGTACCAAAAGAAAAATTCCCATTCATCTCACCCGAAACATAAATATCATCGTTTTCATCAACGGTTAACGCTGTTCCCATTGTAGAAATTCCGTTTGGAACAGCAACGGCAGAAGATGTGAGACTTTTGGTAATTCCTAAACTTGAATTATAACGTCGGAGGAATACTTGCAAATCTTGAATACCATTGACAGGACAACCGATACACGAACTATTGTACGTATAGCCACTGATAAGAACTCTATCTTGATTATCAATCGCAATACTTCCAGCGAAATAACGAACAGAAGAACTCAATGCAATTGCATTTTGATATATTCCATTCGCATTATATTTTGCTAAAAAACTTGAAATAATAAAACTTCCGCTATTGTTTAATACCGAAGTACCAAATTCTACTGTTGCTTGAAAAGCACCGGTCAGATAAGTTGTACCATCTTTTGCAGTTGCTACATCAAAACTTTTGAAGAGAACGCTACTAAAATCTATGTTTGGTAAATATATTCTATTCGCCCAACTCAAGTTACCATTGTTATCGTATTTAGCATGAAAAAGATTGGTAAATGAATTATTAACAGCGGACAAACTTGTACCTCCAAAATTAACGGTATTCTGAAAACCACCAGTAATATATATGTTTAAGGTCGTATCCAAACCGATTACTAAACCTTCGTCTTTGCCAGAACTTCCTAATCTTTTTGCCCAAATGACATTTCCCAAAGAATCGAATTTTGCAAAAAAAGTATCGTCAGAACCAGCCGAAATCAACGTAATCGTGTCGAGCTGAATGGTGTCTTTAAACGTTCCAACGACGTACAAATTTCCTAAAGAATCCTGTTTTACATCGTTCGCTTTATCAATATTTTGACCGCTATAATCTTCTGCCCATTCAAAAGATTGAGCGTTTATATTGTTAATAAAAATAATAGAAAGGAACATTACGAAAAGCAATGTGATAGGTTTTAGTGTATTCATGTGTTTTAATTTGAATGTTAATTTAGTTGATTATTGGATAAACTATAAATTTTACTTTTTGTTTGTAATCTTTTGAATTTTAATGTTTTAAATGAACTTTTTTGAGTATGATTTTTTTGATTGGAAATGTAGATTTCATAAAAAAGATATTCAAAATGAATAATTTTAATAATTTGACGATAAGCGGTTATTCCACAGCACTTTTTTCAACATGGTTTTTTGTTGAAGAATTAGGATTGTTATTCGATGTTGGCGATGGCGTTTCGAGTGCTTTATTGCAAAAAAGTAGAAAAATAAAACAGGTTTTTATTTCTCATGCTGATCGAGATCATTTGGCTGGTTTGGTTCAATTCAATCAATTGAATGCTCGAAAAGGTTTGCCAATTATTCATTATCCTGCGGATTCGGGTTCGTTTCCTGCGATTGCGGATTTTGTTAAAAAGTTTGATCCACATGTTGATGGAACAGTTTGGAAACCGATTCGAGAAAATCAAGATTTTAAAATTAAACCAAAAGTTGTTGTTCATTCGATACGAAATAATCACGTTCCTGCGGCAGAAGGTATTACGAAGAGTTTGAGCTATTTAGTGAAAACGAAAACGCCTAAATTGAAACCTGAATTTCAAGGTTTGTCAGGAAAAGAAATCAAAAATTTATCTATTACAAAAGGTCGAGATTTCATTACTAATATCGTTTCTGAAAACATTTTAGGCTATTCGGGCGATACGCCAATGGATAATTATGAACATTGGAATGATACAAAAATCCTGATTCATGAAGCGACTTTTTTGGATAATAGCGAAAAGCTAAATAATCATGCGAATAAACACAGCACTTTGGAGGACGTTATCAAAATGGCTTCGGAGATTCGGATTGAAAAACTGATTTTGAGCCATTTTTCTTCTCGATATGGAAAAGCTGAAATTGATGCAGCGATTCGGAAATTCTGTAAAACATATCAAATTGAAATTCCGATTTATCGGATTTTGCCTGGTGAGGTTTGTTTTGATATTTTGGGTGGTGAGATTGTGAATCGTTAATAGAAATGTGGAAATATTGTCGCTCGAATGCAAAGACCTGACAGGTTTTAAAAACCTGTCAGGTCTGATTATCAATAACTTACGTCAATAAAAACCAACCTTACGGACATTCTTCGTTTAAACGGATTAAAATCCGTTTCTTTAGATAGAAGAATTTGAAGAAACTACTCGAAATCTTAAAAAAATTAGGTGTCTTGTTTGAACTTTATTCATCTAAAAAGGCGGATTTCAATCCGTCTAACAGTTTACTCCGATACTTCGGAGCACGATATCAAGAATATTTCCAATATATCAAACCTTACAAACTCGCCAACGTTTCCAATTTAAGTGCAAAGACCTGACAGGTTTTTAAAACCTGTCAGGTCTGATTATCAGCGATTTGTATCAATATAACAAACCTTACAAACTCGCTAAAATCTCTCGAACAACTTCCAAATTATGACTAAAATCCACATAATTCGGTGACAACTGCACTAATGCTGCCCAATGTTGTTCTGCTTTTTCAAAATACAATCGTGCTTGTGTGATATCTTGTTTTTGTTGGTGATATTGAGCTAAACTATAATATGAATATGCTAAACCATTTTTGAATTCAACATTATTAGGAAAGTCATTGTATAATTCTTCTGTAAGTTGATTGTATTGTTGATAATATTCTAAAGCTTGTTCTAAATTGCCTAATTGACTTTGGGAAAATCCTAATAGTTGAAGTGAAATTGCTAATTTTTTTTGAACTCAATATTATTAGAAAAACTATTGTGTAATTCTTCTTCTAATTTATTGTATTGTTGATAATACTCTAAAGCCTGTTCTAAATTTCCTAATTGATTTTGAGTAAATCCTAAATTTTGATACGAAATAGCTAAACTATTTTTGACTTCAACATTATTAGGAAAATCATTATGTAATTCTTCCGCTAATTCAGCGTCTTTTTGATAATATTCTAAAGCTTGTTCTAAATTGCCTAATGCACTTTGAGTTATTCCTAAATATTGATACGAAATAGCTAAAATGTTTTTGAATTCAACATTATTAGGAAAATCATTATGTAATTTCTCAAATAAATCCGTATATTTTTGATAATATTCTAAAGCTTGTTCTAAGTTTCCTAATTGTCTTTGAATATTTCCTAATTTTTCATACGAGATAGCTAAACTATTTTTATAACCTGAATTATCAGGTGCTTGTTGTAATAATTGTTCATTAATAGCAGTTATTTGTTGATAATACTTTAATGCTTGTTGAATTGTTCCTGTTGCTTGATAATAGTTACCAACTCGTTCTGCTAAAACAGATAAACCGCTATTAACAATTCCTATTGTAAAAAGATTAATAACCAAACTACCACCATATCGTGCTAAAATTGCAGCTGCTTCATAAGTTATATTGAGTAAATGTCCTGCTCCACCTTGATATTTTAATTTATAATTCAAACGGTCAATCAACGGCTCACAAATCACATCTAAATTCTTACTTTTTTCTCTAATGATTTGCTGTATCACAGGACTTATTCTGATGCTATCGGTTTTGTCTTCTTGTTCTATCCAACCTTTGTTGTGTAGTTGAAGTAGGATTTGGTCTAAGTCGTCTTGCTGTAACAAATCATCTAATATCCCAAACGGCAAACTCTCCGCAGGTAAAACCGACAAAATCCCTAATAAGGCGACTTCGGCTTCGCTTAGGTTGCTGAGTTCGTACATCGCCTTGATGATATTTTCGGGCGTTTCGGTATTGACTTGCTGTGTTTGTGACTGATATAAGGTATTGATAGGTTTGCTATGTCCTAACTGTAGCAGCTTGTCGCTAATATCGGTGAGTAAATCACTCAAGGTATAGCGAGTTTTGTGTTTGGTATTGAGGTTTGCCAAGTTTTTGGCTAATAACTCTATCACCAAAGTATTGCGATTGACGGTTACGAAGAGTTTGTCCAATAAGGCATTTTCGGTTTTATCGTGTTGCGGATAATATTTTTTGAATAATTGACGGGCTTTTGCCTTGGTTAATGGTTTGATTTTGTGCGTTGTCGTATTGTCCCATTGCTTCGTCACTCGTGTCGTGACTAATACATCGAAGTTGTCTAACTCCAACGACTTGCGGTTTTTATCCAAATCCTCAAAATCATTGGCATTATCTATAATCAACAAAGAAGGTGCTTCCAACTCGCCTAATTTTTTGAGTATTTCGTTGACTTGTTCCGCCTTCGTCGCTGTCTGCTGAAACGTTATGCCTAACTCACTCGACAAATAAATCAAAGTATCAGGAATCGTTTCATTATTAAACAACCAAATCACATTGCGATATTGGTCATAATAATCGTGATAATATTGTGATGCTAAGGTCGTTTTCCCAATTCCACCTTCGCCATTCATTAATAATATCAATCCACGTTTTTTTTCAAAGTCGGTGCGGATTTTTTTCATGTCGGTTTTTCGTCCGATGAAGTAGTCGGGACGATTTGGGATTGTGCCGAATTGTTTTTTTTCTTTTGGAATTGGTTGTGTTGTGGTTTGGGTTTTTACTGGTTTTACTTTTATAGGTTCTGGTGGTTCTGTTTTTACCGGTTCTGACTTTGGTTCTGTTTTTTGACTTTTCTCATAAACTAAAAAACCAATACAAGTTCCTAATGAAGTCAAAAATCCAACTACAGCAGGATGACTATAATCAAAAATTATCCAAAATAAACAAAAACCTGCAATGATTGCTGCAATAACAACTGGGATATGTTCTTTTTTTATCATTGAAAAGTAGTTAAAATAGTTCTTTTTTAAAATCGTGCGTTTAGACGGATTGAAATCCGCCTTTTTAGATGGTTGTCATCTAAAGAATCGGATTTCAATCCGATTAAACTTAGGATGTTTTAATTGGTACAAATTTAAAAATCTAAAAATGAAACCGTCCTTCGATGGAATGACGGAAAGAGTTAGCGTTTTAAAATGCGAATCTTTTTCTAACTCGTTTAAAATATTCAATTTTTATTAAAAACAAAAATGTTTGTAGATGAATGTTGGGAGAAAATCTATGAAAGTTAATGCTTGGTTAATATTGAATATTACTTCGTTTTACTGATTTTTTTGGGTGGATTTTGCTTGATGAGATTTGTTTTGATATTTTGGGTGGTGAGATTGAGAATCAATAACCTTGAAAAAATGAGTTCTTTATGATTTTACGTGGTTTTGAATATTTTGAGGCTAAGTAACGACCCCGAGTCCTCGGGGCTGCCGAAGATATCACAAACTCATACGGCAGCTAAAGCAGCCGCTACTGTAATTATAAAGAACCCAAAATTGATGTTGTGACAGTTTAGTATTGTGCGTTTAATTGGGTTGAAAACCCAATTTTTTAGATACTACGCAGTTCGAGAAATTGATAAAAAGTTATAAAATCACAATTTCAAGTACATTTTTTCGGACTTTCGAGCATTTTCTCATCAAAGAACCATCTAAAGAATCGAGATTTTATCTCGATTAAACGCACAATGTTATAAATTCTGAATAGTTACTTAATAGTTTACTTTTTCAAAAACTTCAAATTATAATGTTGTTCTTCTGTACGAAAAGTAACAAAGTAATATCCTTGGTTCAAATCTGATAAATTGTTGATTATCAACTGATTATTATTGACATTTCCTTGGTATATTTTTATCAATTTCCCATCAATATTTTGAATATGTACCGCAACATTTTCTTGAATATTTTCTTCTAAAATGATGGTTAATTCATCATCAACAGGATTTGGAAAATAAGTTGGTATTTTTGATTTGACAATATTTTTAGTAGTTGTTGGCGTAAGTTCATAAATACGAACGTAATCAATTTCCATAGCGGATTCCGTAAAGCTCGGATTAATACTTGGTTCGATAGCGATATTTAACAATAAATATTGCTCCGCATCAAATGGCCAAGTATTCATATCTTTTACTGGCGGATTATACGTATAATGAATCGCTCCATCAACGCTGAAAACCATTTTTTCGGCTGTCCATTCTACCGCATAAACATGAAAATCAGTCGAAACTGTCGGAATCGTTTGTCCGCCTTTATTAATAGTTCCACCAGAACTTGATGGTGTATGCATCGCACTTTGGACGTAGTTTTGGTTATTTCCCCAATGTTCCATAATATCAATTTCTCCACAAGCTGGCCAACCTGTATTTCCGAAACCTTGTGTTTGCCAATAAGCACCAGCTTCGCTGATATTTTTACCTAACATCCAAATCGCTGGCCAAGTACCAACACCAGTTGGCAATTTTGCACGTACTTCGACTCTGCCATATTTGAAGGCAAATTTTGAATTTAATCTTGCCGAAGTATATTGTTTTGTATAACCTTGATTGTTATAAGTTTCTTTTTTAGCAATGATTTTTAAAATACCATTATCCACAACCGTATTATCAGTTCTATCGGTATAATGTTGGATTTCGCCATTGTACCAACTTCCACCAGCTGGTAGTTGCGTTTGATGAAACCATTTTGTCGCATCAATTGCACCGTTTGTATCAAACTCGTCTGACCAAATCAAATTTCCAAAAACTGGAGGTGATGGAATCGTTCCATCGTATGTAAAATCATCAATGTATGCCAAAACCTCATCATTGTTATTTTCACTATTGATTTGAATCAAAACTCGATTCAAATCGGTTCGTTGAGTCGGCGGTGGCGATGTTGGATCTAAATTGGTATAACTATCATTTTGAAAATCAAAGGTTACCGTTTGCCATTGATTTAACGTGATATTTTTAATAATTTCCGATTGAGTTGACCAAGGTGCAGCTGATGTTCCATCTTGTAGTTTTAACGCAATTTGATTGTTTTGATTTCCTGTCAAACCATTTGAAGGAACATAAATTTTCAAAGAAAATGTATGTCCTGTTGAGAAATCATAATTGTCTGTAATATCAAATCGAATATTCGCATATTGTCCTCCGACATCATGATATTCTAAAACGGTTGCTGAAGTATTGATACCTTGCTGATGTGGATTCGTTAGACTTGTATTGATATTACAATCATCGCCGCCCCAACTTGTGATTGTACCATTGCCTTCAAAATCATCTTGAATTGTTATTGTTTGGGCATTTATAAAAAATGATACGCTCAATAATAGAGAAAATAGTAATATGACCTTTTTCATTTTTAATTAGTTTATTTTCTATAATTCAACAATAATAAGGGATGAAATATAGAAATTAGTACATTTGAAATGTATTTTTTGCTCTGATGTAGTATTGTTGTATTACATCAAAGAGTTTTTTCAAAAAAAAATAAACTTTGTTCTAAATAATCGGTTTTTTGAAAAAAATTTAAGAACTATCAGTTCTCATTTTCTAACATTCATTTACAAATTATCTCATTTGATGATAAAAACTCCATCGTTTATCAATTTTTAAATTTATCCCCCAAAGGATAATCGTTATTTGTGTGTCTATACTAATATTTCTTAGTGCAACTATTCATAATTATTATGCACTAAGTAGATATTCATCAATACGATTACACAAAAAATAAGAGATTTGAAAAAGATTTACTACACGATTATCCTATTATTTTTAGTACCGACTTTAAGTCAAGCACAACCCAAAAAAGACATTATTGTCAAGGGTTTTTATGAAGATAGATTGCTTGATTTAGTGATTATGGATTTAGAGATTAAGCATCGACTGACGTTTGAATATGAAAAAACGGATATTAAAAATGTTCGGATTACAGCGAGAGTTGACAGGATTCCGTTGCATTCTGCAATGAAAATTATTTTGCATAATACCGATTTGGATTTCTCCATTGATGGCAAAACTGTAAAACTTTTTCCGAAAGAAGAACAAACTTATGAAGCCGTTGATGTCGAACCGATACGTTCTGATTTTAAAATAACAGGAATTATTCAAGATGTAGAAAGTGGCGAAAGTTTGCCATTTGCCACGGTTTTGGTGAAAGACGCAGCAAACGGAACGACTACAAATGTTGATGGTTATTTTACAGTTTTTAATGTTTCATCAGATACTTCGATTTTGCGAGTGCAATATTTGGGTTATCAAACCGTAAATTTTCGATTGTTGCCTGATATGAATTTTGAGCGTTTAATTATCAAGATGCGACCAATGAATCAACAACTGCAAGAAGTGCTGGTTTTGGGCGAAAAAGAAGACCAACTTATCAAGGCTTCAACAGGAATTAGTAAAGTTGGGCTTACGCCAAAAACGATTGCAATTTTGCCGAGTTTGGGCGAAAAAGATGTTTTTCGTTCTTTGCAAATGTTGCCAGGTGTAAGTGGAACGTCGGATAATTCTTCTGGTTTGTACGTTCGAGGTGGAACACCTGACCAAAACTTGGTTTTATTTGATGGTTTTACGGTTTATCATGTCGATCATTTATTCGGTTTCTTTAGTGCGTTCAATCCGAATGCGATGAAAGATGTACAACTTTACAAAGGTGGATTTCCTGCAAAGTTTGGTGGTCGATTGTCGAGTGTCGTTGATTTGACTGGAAAAGATGGAAATACGGAAAATTTTAATGTTGGTTTTGGTGCGAGTTTGTTGAGCGTTAACGGATTTGTAGAATCGCCTTTTGCAGATGGAAAAGGTTCGATTTTGGTCGCTGGTCGTCGTTCGTTTCAAAGTGGATTTTACAACAGTATTTTTGAAAATTTGATTGGAACAGATAATCTAACCAACGAAGTTCAAGGCGGAAGACAAGGTGGCGGAAGATTCGTACAAGCGGAAACGCAACCGAATTCTTATTTCTACGATTTGAATGCAAAAATTACTTATCGACCAAATAAGAAAGATATTCTTTCCTTGAGTTTTTATAATGGTCAAGATGATTTGGATAACTCTCGATACTCTGATAATAGTACACTTCCTGCGTTTTTACAAAATGATGGTTCAGAGTTTCGCAACAATGTAACCGACATTACGGCTTGGGGAAATTTTGGAGCAAGTGCTAAATGGTCAAGAAAATGGAGCGATAAATTTTATAGTAATATCAATGGTTCATTTTCTAATTATTACAATAATCGCAATCGTTCAACGGATATTTATTTTGCAAGAGATACATTTGTCAGAGAAATTAAACGAGGAACTGTCGAGAATAATAACATTTTTGATTATAGCTTTAAATGGGATAATGAGTGGAAAATCACACCGAATAATCAATTAGATTTTGGTGTTCAAACGACTTATAATGACATATCTTATAGCTTAATTCAAGATGACACAACAACAATTTTAGACCGAACTGAACAAGGTTTAAACGCTGCGTTTTATGTTCAAGATAGAATTACGATTTCGGATAAATTAATCTTACAAGGTGGATTACGAACGGTTTATTATGATTTGTCAGACAACGTTTATTTTGAACCTCGTGCATCTTTAATCTTTGAAGCGACCAAAAATATTAAACTAAAAGGAGCTTGGGGAAAATACAATCAATTCGTCACCAGAGTTACTCGGGAAGACATTCAACAAGGAAGCCGTGATCTTTGGTTATTATCTGATGGAGAAACTTTACCAATCTCATCTTCAACGCATTATATCGCAGGAGCAAGTTACGAAACACCAACTTATCTCTTCGATGTGGAAGCATATTACAAACCGCTTTCTGGTATTTCAGAATATACAACTCGCTTAGTTTTAGAAGGTCGTGGACCAAATGCAGAATTGAATTATGAAGAACTGTTTTTTGAAGGAACTGGTTTAGCAAAAGGAATTGAGTTTTTAGCACAAAAGAAAGTTGGTGACTTTACTGGTTGGGCAAGTTATACTTTAGGAAGTGTTCGCCACAATTTTGAAGTCTATGGCGAAGATAATTTTCCTGCGTTGCATGACCAAACACACGAATTAAAATTAGTTGCTGCATATCAATATAAAAAATTCACCTTTGCTGGTACTTTCGTCTATGGAACAGGCAAACCTTACACTGCTCCAACTGGCTATTATGAGTTAGAATTGCCTGATGGAACAAGTTCTGATTTTTGGGTAATTAGCGATAAAAATGCGTTGCGTTTACCTGATTATCATCGCTTAGACTTGTCTGCAACCTACAACTTTAGAATAGGACAAACGAAAGCAGACTTAGGACTTTCACTTTTCAATTTATACAATCGTAAAAATATTTGGTACAAAGAGTTTGATGTACTTGATGGTGAATTATTGGAAACTGATGTTTTATTACAATCATTTACACCAAGTTTATTTTTTACTTGGACTTTGAAATAAATTGAACCCTTTCCCAGCCTTTCCCTTAAAAAAGGAAAGGAGACAAACGACAGATTTCAACATTATTATAATTTGAAACAAGGTTTAGTTTTGCGAAAGGTTAAACATTCGAGTGCTATCGTCTGGCTTCCTTCTCTTTTTAAGAGAAGGATTGAGGATGAGTTAAAACAACAAAAATGAAAAAATCAATATTTTATATAGCAATTGCACTAATCACATTTAGCAGTTGCACCGAAGACAATCAAACCACAGAAATCCCGCAAAACGTTATCGTTGAAGGTTTTTTGTATGCGAATCAGCCAATTTCTAATTTGAAATTGATGAGTATTATTCCGTATTACGATAGTTTGGACAATCAAAATACGATAACAGATGCTAACGTAACAATCGAAGTTGATGGAAATTCATTTTCGATGACTTCGCTTGGAAATGGTTATTATGAATTGCCAAATATAGTCGTAGAAGAAGGAAAAACCTATGCTATTAATTTGGAATATTATGATAAAACGGTAGAAGCAGAAACCGTTATTCCAACCACTTTGACTGGTCTTATGATTTCGGATACATTAGTAGAATTGACAAGAGCAACAACCTCAGGACCGCCAACTGGAAACGGAAATGTTAATCAACCACCGTTAGAAATTTCTTGGGATGATGATGGTATTTCTTACTATTTTGTCCATATTCAAAACATGGAAACGGAAATTGATTGGATAAATACAAATAGAATTCCAGAGGAAGAATCATTGTTTTCATTTAGTTCTGAACCTGAATTGACCGATTTATTTTCCTTAAATGTTGGACGACAATTAACACAATTTGGACAACATCGAGTGATTATTTACAAAGTAAATCCTGAATATGCCTTGATGTTGAGTGAACAATCTGATGCGTCTTTTTCGTTGACAGAACCTTATACGAATATTACAAATGGTCGAGGAATTTTCACAGGAATTAGTTCAGATACATTATATTTTGATGTAGAACCATTATAAATCAAGTCAACGGTATCAGTTTGAATTGTTAATTTGTATTATAACGTGGCGAAGCCACTACCATAGTTAAAAGTTACGAGTTACGAGTTTGACGAATCAACGACAGCTTTTAAAAAGTTGAAAACCAGAACTTAAATCCAATCGTTTTAAAAAATACGAAGTCTGACATCAGTTCCCCGAGATTTCGGAACTGGCTGTCAAACTCGTAACTCGCAACTCACAAGTTTTGCTCTCAAGGACTCAGGACAAAATTTCAAAATTTAGAAACTAATTCGTCTTAAACCAACCTGTAATACTCATTCGAGGTTTATGATTCAATAAAACCTCATGTTCCAATTCATTACTTTTAAAAAACACACATTTGCCATTTATCGGAGCGATAATTTGAGTAGTATCTTTATGATAAATACACAATTCTCCGCCATCTTTCGTCTGCCAATCTGCATTCAAATACATAATCATCGAGTACGCTCGACTTTGATTATCTCGAAATTGGTCAAGATGTCTTTTGTAAAAACTACCTTCATCGTAGTACGCATAATGAAATTCATAACCCGTAATACCCGAATAACACGTTCGGTTCAAGTACGTTACAAATTCATCAATAAGGTCAAAAAAAAGATTTTCGTGAACGTTATTATGCTTTCGGTCAAGCCAATAAATCACATCACTTCTAATTAGTTTATTTTTGTGAAACTTAGTATTGTTACCAATACCAGCAGTTTTCATTTGCTTCTCTAAAAAAAGCAACAGCAAATTTTCTTTAAGATGATTCGCTAAATTTTCATTTAAAAAATTATCCGTTTGACCAACTCGATGTTCTAAAAAACTATTGATGATGGTCTCAAAGGTTTGTTCCAAATATGTTTGATTAAAAATTCAACAGCATAAAACTGTTAACAATGTAAGGTTACAGTTAAATTAATTGATAATGTAGTAAATGATGAGATTATTCGATTGTATAATTGATGATGAAGGTGGATTTATCGAATAAAATACGAATAAAATGCGAATAAATTGATTGTGAAATCGTATCTTCAAATAAAATACGAATAAACATCAAATAATTCGATTATGGAATCTAAACTAATATTCGACTTTAAAACGAATCAACAAATTCTAAAACAAATTGCATTTATAGACTCTTTTAAAGGGAAATGGACAGGATTAGAAATCAAAGAATCCATTTATTTAAAGGAATTAAAACAAATTGCAACGATAGAAAGCATCGGTTCTTCTACTCGAATCGAAGGTTCGACAATGACAGATGATGAAGTCAAAAACTTGATTGATTCTGTAAAAATCACTTCATTCAAAACAAGAGATGAACAAGAAGTATTTGGATATTACGAAGTATTGAACTTAATTTTAGATTCGTATGATGCGATTGAAATTAAAGAAAATCATATTCATCATTTGCATAAATCCTTATTAGTCGCAAGTAAAAAAGATGAAAGTCATCGAGGAGGTTACAAGCAATTATCCAATAAAGTTGTTGCAAATTATCCTGGTGGACATCAAAAAGTAATCTTCAATACAACGCCTCCTTTTTTAGTACAACAAGAAATGAACTCTTTATTCAATTGGACAAATCAGTGTTTTGAAAAAGACGAAATTCATCCGTTAATTATTATTGCAACCTTTGTTTATGAATTTCTTTCAATTCATCCTTATCAAGATGGAAATGGTAGGTTATCAAGATTATTGACAACGTTGCTATTACTAAGAAATGGCTACGATTTTATACAATATGCTTCGATGGAAATCGAAATCGAAAAACGAAAAAAGGATTATTATAAAGCTTTGATGAATGGACAACAAAACAGAGGAACAACAGCCGAAATCATTAATGATTGGTTGCTATTTTTCTTAGAAACATTATCAACAACGATTCACAAATTAGAAGAACGATACGATAAAATTAAACATAAAAAGAGTTATTTAAGCCAACGACAAAAGGCAGTTCAACAATTTATTAATGATAATGAACCTGTCAAAATCAGCGATATTACAACGGCTTTATCTGATTATACGGTTTATACGATTAAGAAAGATGTGAAGTATCTTTTGGATGAAAAGTTAGTGAAGAAGTTGGGGAAAGGTAGAAGTACAGTTTATGTGATTGATGAGGAACTGTAGGATTTTTAGAATCATTTTTCACAATAACAAATTGCTTCTTTAATCGTTTTTTACGATATTGAGAATAAATTAAAAGCAATAATTATGGTAGCAGAAATTTTAGCAAAAAAGATTGTTCAATCGTATTCTTTGGAAGAATACCTTGAATTGGAAGAAAAGGCTGCATATAAAAGCGAATTTAGAAATGGGAAAATTGTAAAAATAACCGAAGGAACATTTGCCCACACTCGATTAATCTCTAATATATTTAAACTTTTAGGACGCTTAGAAGACGATACTTTTGAAACATTAAGTAGCGACCAAACGATATTTATTCCTGCATATAATCAAGCGGTTTATTCTGATACTTTAGTCATCAAAGGCGAACCTGAATTTTATGAAGGTAATAATCATGTGATTATCAATCCAACACTTATCGTAGAAGTTTTATCTAACTCAACGGAACGCTATGATAGAAGTCGCAAATTTAGAAAATATCAATCGTTAACTTCTTTTCAAGAATATATTTTGATTGACCAACATATGCCAATTGTTGATGTATTATACAAAGAAGGAGAACGAGATTGGCGAATGAGAACGTATGTCGGTTTGGAGGAAGCAATTCATTTTAAATCTATTGATGTTACTTTAAAAATGGCGGATATTTATAAGAAGGTTGAAGATTTGAGAGATCCGCAGACAGTTTTGGAGTTTGATGGTGAGGAGGAATAATTTTTTTAATTTGAAAAATATGGAAAGCGATTTCAATATTTTGGAGTCGTTTTTTTTTAAAAATTATTATTTTTTGGAACTACTATTTGTATACATAGGTTATAATATGATTTTCACTTTATAATGGTGTTTTATAAAAATGTAATAATGAAGAAGATAAAAAAGGCTTTAGAAAACGAAATTAGAACAAAAAATATTAATAAATTAATAGAACAGATAAATCCAATCCCTAAACACATTCGAGACTTAATCGAAATCCAAGAAAAAATGGTATCGTTTACTCCTAAATTTGACTTGCCTAAATTTGATTTACCTAATCTTAATTTTGTAAATCCAGATTTAATTGAAATCCAAGAAAAAATGGCATCATTTACTCCTAAATTTGACTTGCCTAAGTTTGATTTACCTAATCTTAATTTTGTAAATCCAGTGTTACTTGAGTTACAAGAAAAAATGGCATCAATTACTTCTAAGTTTGAATTGCTAAACTCTTCCTTATTCGAGTCATTAAACGTCTTTTCAAAAGTCTCTGAAAAATTAAAAAATAACCCTGAATTTCAATTTTATTACATAAGTAATTTGGAGATTTTAAATCTAAAATCTTCAATGGAATTAAAAAAATCTTTAACCTCTGACTTGACAGATGAAAATATTTTAGAAAAAGAAGAACTTTTAAATCAAAATTTATTGCCGTATTTAGAAGAACTTGAAATTCAAGATATTTGGATTGGAGCAAGTAAAATATTAGAATCTGATAATCCTGATAAATTAAGATATTGTTTAATATCACTTCGTACTATTTTAGAACATTTAATTGATAAAAAACTTGCACCAATGGAAGAATTGAAAGAAGCTGAAATCTTTGAAGGACAATTTCAAAGATACCACTTAGGGCAACAGAGACTAGAATTTGTTAGGATAAAAAGATCTGATAAAATCAAGTATTTTATTTCAAAAATTAGGTTTGGAATATTAGAATTTACAAGGAACGAAATCAAATTTATTTGTGATTGTTATTCAATTCTTTGTAATGTTCATCAGTGTGATGTTGGTCTTACAGAAAATCAAGTACGAAGTTTAAAGGTGAAAACAGGAATTACAATCTGGTTATTAGCATACATAAATAAAATCTTACAAGATTAAATCAAAAAAGGCAGCCTAAAACCAGACTGCCTTCTCAATATCTATAAAAATCAAAAGCTGTCGTAGAAACGATAAAACCCGTAACACGCAACTCTCAATTAATCTTAAAACCTATCCAAGTTCATAACCTTATCCCAAGCCGCAACAAAATCATTCACAAACTTCGCTTCGCCATCAGCACAACCGTAAACCTCAGCAATAGCACGTAATTCTGTATTAGAACCAAAGATTAAATCAACACGAGTTCCAGTCCATTTTACGTCACCAGTTTTGCGGTCACGACCTTCGAATAAATCATCATTTTTAGAAACCGCTTTCCAAGTTGTTCCTAAATCTAATAAATTTACAAAGTAGTCGTTTGTTAAAGTTTCAGGTTTATCAGTGAAAACACCGTTTTTAGAACCATTATAATTCGCATTCAAAACACGCATTCCACCAACTAAAGCCGTCATTTCGGGAGCAGTTAACGTCATCAATTGAGCTTTGTCAATCAACATTTCTTCTGCTGAAACGGTATAATTTCCTTTTATATAGTTACGGAAACCATCAGCTTGAGGCTCTAAAAATGCAAAAGAATCCACATCGGTTTGGTCTTGTGAAGCATCGCCACGACCAGCTGTAAATGGAACAGTTACGTCATGTCCTGCTGCTTTTGCTGCTGCTTCCACACCTGCACAACCACCTAAAACGATTAAATCCGCCATTGTGATAGACTTCGCAAATCCTTTTTGAATCGCTTCGTAAGTTGCTAAAACCTTATCTAATTGAGCAGGATTATTCGCTTCCCAATATTTTTGAGGAGACAAACGTAAACGTCCACCATTCGCTCCACCACGCATATCAGAACCACGGAAAGTCGATGCCGAAGCCCAAGCCGTAGAAACTAATTGAGCGATTGTTAAGTCAGATGCTAAAATTTCCGCTTTCAATGCTGCAACATCTGCATCAGTTACATCAGTTGTAGAAGCTGGAATTGGATCTTGCCAAATCAATTCTTCCGTAGGAACTTCCGACCCCAAATATCTTGAAACAGGTCCCATATCTCTATGCGTCAATTTGAACCAAGCACGAGCAAAAGCATCAGCAAATTCCTCTGGATTTTCATAAAAACGACGTGAAATCACTTCATAAGCTGGATCCATTCTCATTGCCATATCTGCCGTTGTCATCATAACAGCGTGTGTTCTTTCCGAATCATGAGCATCAGGAACTTTACCATCGCCAGAACCATCTTTTGGTGTCCATTGATAAGCACCAGCTGGGCTTTTTGTCAATTCCCACTCGTAACCAAATAAGTTCTCGAAGTAATTATTATCCCATTGAATTGGGTTTTCTGTCCAAGCACCTTCGATGCCACTTGTAATCGTGTGAACACCGTGACCAGAACCAAAACTATTTTTCCAACCTTTACTTTGTTCTTCGATTCCTGCTGCTGCTGGTTCTCTACCAACATATTTATCAGGATCAGCTGCTCCGTGAGCTTTTCCGAAAGTGTGTCCACCAGCAACCAAAGCCACGGTTTCTTCATCATTCATCGCCATTCTACCGAATGTTTCTCTGATATCACGACCAGAAGCCACTGGATCAGGTTTTCCGTTTGGTCCTTCTGGATTAACGTAAATCAATCCCATTTGAACGGCTGCCAAAGGATTTTCTAAATCTCTATCGCCAGTATAACGCTTGTCACCTAACCATTCCGTTTCTGCTCCCCAATAAATATCTTCTTCTGGCTCCCAAACGTCTTCACGTCCACCTGCAAAACCGAAAGTTGGTAAACCCATTGACTCAATCGCAACATTACCAGCCAAAATCATCAAATCTGCCCAAGACAAACTGCGACCGTATTTTTGCTTAATTGGCCAAAGCAATAAACGAGCTTTGTCCAAGTTTCCGTTATCTGGCCAGCTGTTTAAAGGAGCAAAACGTTGATTTCCTGTTCCGCCACCGCCACGACCGTCAGAAGTACGATACGTTCCTGCACTCTGCCACGCCATACGAATGAAAAACGGCCCATAATGTCCATAATCTGCTGGCCACCAATCTTGAGAATCAGTCATCAAATCAGTCAAATCTTGCTTTACCGCCGCTAAATCTAATGATTGAAACGTTTCCGCATAATTAAAATCGTCACCCATTGGGTTTGACTTTTCAGAATGTTGACGTAAGATGTTCAACTTTAATTGATTTGGCCACCAATCACGGTTTGAAGTTCCGCCACCAGCTTGTTGCTTGACAACGCTTCCTGTGAAAGGACATTTTCCGCCACCATTTACATCATAACTTTTACTCATGGTTTATGTCTTTTGTTATAGTTTTATAAAAATTGATTTGAACATTTACTACTTAGTTGTTAGAACAAGCATCTAACTTATTTCCGCTAATATAAGGCGAATAAGTCCTTTTTGTTTATACTATTATGTTATATAAATATAAATAACATCTATATTATCAATTAATAAACATCAATTTTAGTTATGTTACAGTATTAGTATGAAAAATGATAGAAACGAATTAAAAAATCATACTATAGGTGAAAAATATGGACAAAGTAATGGAATGGTTTAAAAGTTAGGTTCTCTGACAGATTTTGCCAAAACATTATTTATTAAATTATTTTGGTTGTTTGACAATTTCTGCCAGTAGCGGCTGTCTTTAGCTGCCGTCTTTGTTTGAAATTGTTTACGGCAGCTAAAGACAGCCGCTACGTAAAACAATAATTTTTGCTTTTGGCAAAAATTGTCAATGAACCAAAAGTTAAAAGTAGTATAAACATTCTTGTTCGTTATTAATCTTACGAACAGACAAGAATGTTTGTGCTATATTTAATTATCAAATTACTTCGACAACAAACCGATAACCGACACCACGAACATTTACGATTTTAATATTTTCATCTGCTTTTAGTCGCTTACGCAATTTAGAAATAAAAACATCTAATGTACGTCCAACATAATCGCCTTCATCGCCCCAAACTTCTTTTAAGATTTGTTCTCTTTCGAGTGTCGTATTAATATTTTTTTGTAATAATAATAGCAAATTAGCTTCTTTTCCGCTTAGTTCGACGGTTTGATTGTCGATAGAAAGTTTTAAAGTGCCTTTGTCAAACTGATATTTTCCAATGGAAATAAGATTTGGATTAGGCTTAATTTTATGTTCAATTTCAGAAGATTTTTTTCTACCAAAAACTAAAAACCCAATTAATAATAATGGCGTAATTATTCCTAAAGAAATTAAAAAAGTGTTGTCTTTTGGTGTTTCTGCATACGTTTTTTTATGCGAAGGATAATAATTTGAGGCAACTAAATCAACGGTGTAATCATTTAAAAAAGTGATATAAACGATATAACAATCTTTTGGTAAACCTCGACCTTGACAAGAAAGAATGGTTGATTCTTTTGAGTTGCCTATTTTATACGTATAAACGATTTCGTTCGTTGTACAACTTTCAACTTCTACCAAATAATGCTGTACTTCTGGCAATTTTTGAACCGCTTCCTCTACAAAATGAACTAACAATTCTGGCGAAAATTCAAATTCTACTTCAAATGGAATTTCATAACGATTGCCATCTTTCTGAATCGGCAACACTCGGGAAGAACTATCGCCTGAAATCAATAACAATTGATGTCCAATCATTCGCATTGCTAATTGAATGTCGATATCAATTTTTTCTTTTTCTGCAAATCCATTATTACAAAAAGAAAAAACGCTAATAACCACCAAAAGTATCATTTTTATCTTCGTCTTAATCATCTTACAAATTTATTGGATTAATCATCGTTTTAAAATCGTTGACTATATTCATTTATTGATTTTAAGTGTTCTTAACAGTTTTAAACAGTCAATTTACATTAATTTACACTTCTTTTGTGTGGAAAATACATTTAATAACATACAATTATGATGAAAAATATACTTTTACTTTGCGTTGGATTATTAATTTTAAGTTGTGAATCAACTTCTGATACGACTACAAATCAACAAGAATCAATGACGGAAAACATTGAAAATACTAAAAAAGCGATTGAAGAAACGCTTAAACAAGAAACGCGATACTTCTGCGAACGCAATCTCGAAAAATGGCAAGAACAATGGTCACAACAACCATTTGTATCAAAAATGTATGCTGGAGAAAAGAAATTTGAAGAGTTTACGACTTGGGAAGAAATCAATGGATTTACGGTAAATCATATCGCTGAAAATCCTGATTCGATTCCAATTCCTGAAACAAATTACGATTTAGATATTCATTTATTAGGCGAAACAGCTTGGGTTTTTTATTCGAAAACGGTTGATGATAAAGAAGTGCGAGAAACTCGTTTTATGGTCAAAGAAGGAGACAAATGGAAAATTGCAAGAATGCAAACGGTTTATTAATTAAAAAAAACTACGTATTTCCGAAGCTGAAATTTTAAAATTACGTAACTCTTAAACACTTTATTAATGACACATCGACACTTTATTCTCCATAAGCCTTATGGTTATTTATCGCAGTTTGTAAACAATCAAAATACCAGACGAAATAAAAAAATGTTAGGTGATTTGGGCGTATTTCCTGATGGTACAATGTCTATCGGTCGCTTAGATGAAGCCTCGGAAGGTTTACTTTTATTGACGACTGATGGGAAAGTTAGTGAACAAGTTCGAAGTAAAAAAGTAGAAAAAGAGTATTATGTTCAAGTCGATGGAGAGATTACGAATGAAGCGATTGAACTTTTGAAACTTGGCGTAACAATTAGCCTTAAAGGCAAAAAATATACAACATTACCTTGCAAAGCAACGGGTTTAAATCCAGCTCCTGAATTTGGATATCGCAAAAATATGAGAGATAAACATCGACCTACAAGCTGGGTATCTATCATAATAACAGAAGGAAAATATCGTCAGGTTCGTAAAATGACAGCGGCTGTTGGTTTCCCGACTTTACGATTGGTTCGAGTACGAATTGGTGAGCTTTTATTGGATAATTTGCCTTCGGGAGATTCTGTAGAAGTTGCTGATTTTGGCATAAAAGTATAGCGAATGATGCTATAAATTCACTGTGTAATTTTTCAAATACCACAACCAAAAAATGATAATTTTGTTTCGTGGAAATCTATACTACAATTTAAAATAAAAATTATCATGGTTAAAAATTATTTATTAATACTGCCATTTTGCGTTGCTTTTCAAATCGTAACTGCTCAAACTTTCCTAACCGCAGATGGTCCAGGAAATACGTACGAACTGATAAATTCGGTTTTAGCACCTGGTCACAATGCTGTTGAAGCACCAGATTGTAAACATTCAAGTTTTGGAAGACATATCGAAGAAGTTTTTGATAATGCCTTGAATAAATACGTTTTCAAATTTCACATTCATACACATGAAGATGATGATCGATGCATTAATTTTGATAGACAACGGAATGAAATCAAAACGTATGACAAATCGCCTGATAACTTGAAAGCGGTTTTTCAAGAGGTTGTTCGTTATAAATGGAAATTTAAATTAGATGCAGCATTTCAGCCTTCGGCAAAGTTCACACACATTCATCAAATCAAAGCCGTTGGCGGTTCGGAATCGTCAATGCCGCAAATTACATTAACGCCTCGGGAAGCATCGCCAAACAAAATGCAATTGCGTTATGCTCAAAACTCATCACAAACTACGATTCATGAAACGGATTTAGCACCGTTTTTAGGAGTTTGGGTCGAAGCAACAGAAACAATTTTGTACGATGAAATTGGTCAAGGTCGTTATGAATTGTCGATTAAGGAAGTGACGACTGGAAACACAATATTTTATTTTAATGATAATTCTATCAGAATGTGGAAAACTGATGCAGATTTTCAACGCCCAAAGTGGGGAATTTATCGCAGTTTAGATGATTCGATAAGTCTACGAGATGAAGCCGTTTTATTTGCGGATTTTGTCATTGAAGAATTGGATAATTTTACGTTGGTTTCTTCTAATACTATTGTTGAAAATATAGAAATTATTGTTTTCCCAAATCCTGCAACAGATAGATTATTTTTCTCTGAGGATATTTATCAGAACTTTGAAACCATCAATATTTTTAACGAAAGTGGACAATTAGTTTCAACTAAAGAAATTACAACTGACCATATTTCTACCACAGATTTGAGTTCAGGAACGTATTTAATTGAGTTTAAAACGGTGGATATACGAACGAAACCTATACGGATTTTGATAAAGTAAAAGGAGGTTCTTTGACAATTTGGGTGATAAATGATAAGATTTCTACTTTATCAAAATCGTTATTTTGTGTTGATGTGTTGATCTTTTGACGTGTTGATGTTTTGACGTGTTGATGTGTTGATGTTGCCTGCCCCGAAACCTCGGCGGTTGATATGTTGACGTTGGTATAATATCAACACAAAATAATACTCTTGATAGATTTCAAATTTTTATTACTGGATTTTTCAAAGAACTATTCTTTATAAAACCTATAATATACAACTGCTGTAATATCAGCGAAACATGAATTTTAGTTTTTAAGAATATGAAAATTGCCATTGCACAAACCAAATCTATAAAAGGGAAAATTGAGAAAAACATTCAAAATCATTTTCGATTAATTCGATTAGCAATTGAATCAAATGTAGATTTAATCGTCTTTCCCGAATTGTCAATTACTGCTTATGAACCTGAATTAGCAGAAGAATTAGCGAAGAATATTGAAGATGCAATTTTTAATCCTTTTGAGGAATTAGCGAGTGAAAACCAATTGGTTATTGGCATAGGAATGCCAACGAGAACAATCAATGGTATTCATATTAGTATGCTGTTTTTTCAACCAAATCACGAAAGAATAGTTTATTCCAAACAACATTTACACGATGATGAATTACCATATTTTGTTAATGGGACACATCAAACGTTTTTAACAATTAAAGGCGAAAAAATAGCTTTTGGAATTTGTTATGAAGCCTTGCAACGACAACATTTTCTAAATGCAAAAGCAAATCATGCCGATATTTATATTGCCAGTGTTGCCAAGCCAAAACGAGGTATTGAAAAGGCTTACGCTTATTTTCCGTCTATCGCTGCTGAATTTCAAACACCTATTTTGATGTCTAATTGTATTGGCTTTTGTGATAATTTTTTAAGTGTTGGACAAAGTGCTATTTGGAATAAAAATGGTGAATTGATGGAATATCTTGACGACATCAATCAAGGTGTTTTAATTTATGATACAACACAAAATTTTGTTCAAAAGCAATTTTTAAATAACATGATTATAGAAAAAGCAGCCTTAACAGATTTGGAAACAATATTTGCTATTTATAAAACGGCAAAACAAGATTTAGAAACACAAAATATTTATCAATGGACGGATAAATATCCAACACTTTCTATCATCAAAAACGATATTGAAAAGGAATTTTTGTACGTTTTAAAGGTTAATGATGAAATTGTCGGAGCAATCAATATTAGTGAAGAACAGGAAACTGTTTATCAAACTGTTGATTGGAAATTTGACGATTCAAAAGTCTTGGTTATTCATAGATTAGTTGTATCGCCCAAACATCAACGACAAGGTTACGCTACCAAAATGATGACTTTTGTAGAAAATTATGCTCAAAAAAATGCTTACACTTCTATTCGATTAGATGCGTATAGTCAAAATAAAAAGGTGCTTCGATTTTATCACAATCGAAATTATGTAACTCGTGGAACAGTTCGTTTTCCCGCTCGAAAATTTCTATTTTTTTGTATGGAACGAGAAACGAAATGATTGTACTAAATGTTAAAAACACTTCAAATGATTAAAATAATTATCACCATAATAATTACGCATTTGTTCCTTTCTTCTAATGGTCAAGTTCAAAATCATGCTGATGTTAATTCTATAATAGATTCAAAAAAAGAATACGTTATATCAGCAACGGATTCTATTCCTAAAAATACATTTAAAGATCCGCTTTTTTTTATTGAAGGTCAGCTTTGTCAACATCTTCGTAAGATATTTCAAGATTCGAGGGGTAATATTTGGTTTGGTACAAATGTCTATGGAGTGATGTTATATGATGGCAAAACGCTACAATATTTTGATGAGAAAGATGGATTTATTGGCGGAAGAATAACAGCGATTTTAGAAGATAAAGTTGGCAATATCTGGTTTGGAACAGCTTCAGGATTATCAAAATATGATGGTCAATCTTTTAGCCATTTTACAATGGAAAAAGAGGTTTGGAATAATGAGGTTTGGAGTGTTATGATTGATAAACAAGATAAGATTTGGGTCGGAACAACAGAAAGCGTTTATATTTTTGATGGAACAAATTTTCAAGATTTTGAGTTACCAAAACCAACTATCAAAACCTCAAATTACATCTATTCTCAAGATAGAATTGTAAGTATTTTGGAAGATAAAAATGGTCATATTTGGTTTGGTCGAAGTGGCTACGGAATTTGTAAATATGACGGTCAATCGTTTACACATTTCACTATTAAGAATGGTTTAGCGGACAATGTAATTTATGAAATGATGTTTGATAAAAAAGGAAATTTGTGGATAGGAACTTTTTTTGGAGGTGTTAGTCAATATGATGGAGAAACATTTACCAATTTCACAAAAGATGGAATTGTCGATGGCGAAGAAGTCAGTGGATTTTTTGAAGATGCGAATGGCGACATTTGGTTTGCAGCCGAAAACCATGGTGTTTGTCGTTATCGAAATAACGAATTTACCAACTATTATAAAGAGGCAAATTTACCAACAAATGGCATTTTATCTATTTATAAAGATATACAAAACCGCTTTTGGTTTGGTGGTTGGGGCGGACTTTTTCGGTTTGAAAATGAAAAATTTATAAGTATAACGAAAGTTGATTTCAAGTAACAAGTAAAGAGAAATGGTTGATAACTTGAAAAAATAAGTACAATGAAAATACAAAAAACGTATACGATAGAAACGGAAAATTTGCTTTTAAGAATACCAAATGAAAGTGATATTCCGTATATTTTTTCAGCAACAAGAGTAAAAGGATTTAATGATGGAATGCAGTGGAATCCACCAGAAAAACTTACTGATTTATTAGCACCTTTAAAACACAATCATCAAGCTTGGGAATCAGGTGAAGGGTTTGGTTTTACGATTACGAAAAAAGGTTTTTCAATGTTAATCGGTAGAATATCTATTAGAAAAACAAGTGAAACAAATGTTTGGAATATAGGATTTTGGACACATCCAGATGCTCAAAATCAAGGTATTATGACGGAAGCCGTAAGTGGTATTTTACGATTTGGTTTTGAAATTTTAGAAGCAGTCAGAATCGAAGCTTGTTATGCTATTTGGAATAAAGCAAGTGAAAAAGTTATGCTAAAAAATGGTATGAAACATGTTCAATTTATCGAAAAAGGGTTTCAAAAAAATGGTAAATGGATTTCGGAAAATTTGATGGCAATTACTCGAAATTTTTCATAAAAATTACCTGAAACGCTTTATTCTATTTTAAAACAAAACAAAGCGTTTTATATCGAAATTTACCATTTATAAATATAAACCAAACCGTCAAACGAAGTCACTGCAACAATTTTCGCTTCGGGATGAATCGCACAAGCGACAACGCCAAAATTTGGTAAAGGCGTTCCTGCTACTTTCTTACCTGTTTTTGATTCATAAATATAAAGCATATTTTCGTTTGTAATTCCCGCAAAATATGCTTCTTCTATCGTCCAACCGCCAAACAAATGACGATTCATCGAATCATCTAAATTGCCAAAAAAAGCAGCCGTTGAAACTGGTAAACGATTTTTTAGATGAACGGTTGTCATTGATTCCAAATTAGTCGCTGCATGATGATAAGGATTAAGCCGCCCAAATCCTGTTTTTGAAGGGTCGAAGGAAGGGATTTTGTAATAATTGGGAAAATCACCTTCGGGAATACGTGCATTATTTTGTCGTCCAGTTACATAAAAATATTTGCCATCTTTTGTAAAACCAAATTTTTTAAAACCATGTAATTTATTTCCTTTTACTTCACCGATTTTTTTCCAATTTTCTGTGTTCCAAAAAACTACTTTATCCGCCGTAAAATAACCTCCAGCAGCTAAATATTTTCCATCAGGAGAAAACGCCAGTTTCATTGGTGGTTCGGTATAAAATTCACTATTATGAATCGGTTTTTCGGTTTTCCAATCAAATTGTTCTACTCGATTTGCAAACGATCCAATCGTCAAAATCGTTTTTCCATTTGGATGCAAATCCATTGCCGTTCGTGCTGGTAAATTCGTTTTGGTAATTTTGTCATTTTCCCAATCCAAATGCAGCACATAAAACGGGGAAATCGCCAAAGCACTCGTTTTATTCGGCAAAACTCGCAGGTTAATCAACCAATCTTCAGTAGTATTTTCCCACAAAACTTCCTTACTTTTCAAATGAATCCGTTGCACATAACCTGTCCAACCCGAAATCAAAACTTCTCTGTCACCATTGATAAACGCAATACTTTGAACGGTTGTAGGAACTTCATATTTTTCCACGGTTTGGTTGTCCCAATTAATAATATACAAACCATTATCACAACCAATCGCTAAAAGTTGTCCATCACTCGAAAAGCAAACCGATTCGCCACGACCATTTTGAATAATCGGCAATTTCATCTGTTTTCCTGTTTTCAAATCCCACATTCGATAAATGCCTTTAATATCGGCTGCTGCTCCAAATCGTCCGTTTGGCGAAATTGTCACCGCCATTATCCAACCTATTTTTGTGGCTAATGTTTTTTGCGTTTTACCAGTTTTAAAGTCTAATAAATACACTTTTCCTTCGTCTGTTCCGACCATTAAACGATTCGTTTCTTGATGAATCGCCATTGTTCGGACTGGATAACTGGAAGTATAAGTCGTTTTCAAATCAAAAAAACGTCCCCAAATTCGTTCGCCACTTTGTTGGTCAAAACAAGCGATATAATTATACGCACCAACAACGACGTATTTGCCGTCAGGCGAATAAATAGCATTCCAAATTCGATGCGAAACAGCGAATTTGCTACAACCAATCATTGACTCCAAAGTCATCGAATCGGCTTCTGCTGCCAAGATTCCTGTCGGACGTTTGAGCGTAATCGGTTCGATGTATTCTTGTGAGAAACTGGCAAAACTGATGAAAAACAACATTGAAAAGACCAAATATTTCATTGAATGTGCGGTTTTAGTTTTTGATAATATGACAACGATGTAATTCTTAATATTCGTTGGGAAGATGCTGTAATTTTAGATTGTGGTGTGAATAAGAAATCCTTCATAAAGAGAATAAGAAAATGATAAAAATGCTATATTTGATATTATTTATCAATTTCATTTTTTCTAAATCTCAGCCATTCTCGGTTTAAAAATTTTTATAATGCGTTTTATAAAGAATTGATGCTTTTAATGACTTTTTTGCTTAAATAAGAACATTCGACAGGCGATTTTAAATCGAATGTCGTCAACTTAAGGAAAAGAACTAAGTTTTT
>JBGCFH010000048.1:0-2658 GCA_045106825.1 Saprospiraceae bacterium
CATTAGTGATTTTTGTGATTCTTGTACTTTATTACAACCGATTACTTCGGCATTAAGTACTGATTTTGAATACAATTGTTTTGGTAGCGGATTGTCAGAAGTCGAAATTAATATACAAGGTGGTAAACCACAATATGATGGATATAGTGATTACACAATGACAATTACAGGTTCAAGTTTAGCATCGGGAACAGAATCAAGTCAGACTGGTTTGGTTACATTTGATGTGCAAGATAATGATAGTTGGAGTATTTCCATTGTCGATGATTTAGGTTGTATGGTTTTCCAAACTGGTGATACTTTTATGGAAGATACTTCTGATTGTAGCAATTACTGTGATTTATATCCGGTTACAGTTCAGACTTTTGGAGATACAATTATGTTGACTTATCAAAATATGCAGATTACATCACAATCAACGGGACAAAGTGTTACATGGTTTCCCACAACTGCTTTATCTTGTTCTAATTGCTTGAATCCAATTGCTTCACCACAGGTAACAACTCTTTACACTATAACTGCTTCAAATCCTGATGGTTGTGAAGATTCTGATGCTTTTATAATAGTTGTATTAGATACACCTCAACCGGATTCTATTATTCTTCCTCCAACTATATTCTCGCCTGATGGTGATGGTGTAGATGATAATTTAGTGATTCAAGGAGCGAATTTAGTTCCTCGAAACACTTTGTATATTATGAATAGATGGGGACAAGTTGTTTATACAAAAGATCAATATGACAATACTTGGGATGGTAAAATCCAAGGAAATTTATTACCTCAAGATACTTATTACTATTTGTTAAAAACAGATCCACAGACAAAAAATCCACTTATTGGTTCTATCCTATTAATTAGGAAACAATAAGTAGGTTACTATTTAATAAATTAGATATCTCAAGATAGGATTAGTCATTTTTAATGATAAATATATTTGTAATGAGTGATTGATTCTATCACAAAGCAAAACCAAAATTATGAAAAAAATATATATAATATTTTTAATATGCGTATGTTTTATTAAAGTAGAAGCCCAATTAATGCCTTTTAATGATCATTATATTGATAATATGACGATTCTTAATCCTGCAAGTTTTGATTTATCGGATCAACTTGATAGGGATTTAATTTTTAGTATGACTTATCGGATGCAATGGTTAAACTTACCTGATGGACCAAAATCATTTTTTGCAAGAGTTGAACATGTTCCTCTTAATATTAACTCTAACACATTTACATATGGTGGATATTTAATCAATGACAATGCTGGAGCTATCGGTTTAACTGGTGTATACGCAAAAGGTTCGTATGTTGTAGATTTTTCAAATAGTAATGTCAATTACTTATCCTTAGGTTTGACAGCTGGTTTTTTACAGTATCGAGTTGATGCGAGCTCAATACTACAAGGAAGTACCAATACTACTAATATAAATAATGCAGTTGCTTGGTATCCTGATCTCGGAGTTGGTATATATTATTATACAGAAGCATTTCATATTGGTTTTTCTTCTCCTCAAATTATGAGTTTAGATACTCGATTTCAAATTGATAATACCAATTATTATACAAAACGGCTTCGTCATTATTTTATTAATATAGGAGGGTATATAAGACCTGATGCAGATTTTGATTTAAAACCTGAAATTTGGATACGTTATGTATCAGGTCAAGCTTCTGATGTGAATAGTAGTTTAATGATTGATTTTGGAAAAAGGTTTTATGCTGGTGCTGGTGTTTCTGTACGTCAAGGTCAAAATGAAAGTTTTTTATTTTCACCCAGTTTCTTTTCTGGTGTTAAGATTCCTCTTAAAAAAGATGAACATGAACTCAAAATTGGAGCATCTTATACTAACTCCAGTGCTATTTATAATGCAGCATTTGGAGCAACCTTTGAAATGAATGTAGTTTATTATATTGATTATGCTAATTAAAAAAATAAAATTATATTTACAAGCACATATAATGAAATAAAAAAGCATCATGAAAAAAAGACACCTAATTTTTATTTTTATTCTTTTAAGCGTATCTGTTTTTGCTCAACGAACAGAAGTTAATATAAAAAATCCTAAAGAAGCTAATAGTATCATTTTTTGTGGAGATAAATATACTTTAGTCAGTAGCAAATCATCTGAATATGCTCGTCTATGGAAATGGGATAGTTACGAACATGATAATCCTTTTGGTAACAATCATCAAAAAGGTATACGTGCGATTGCTTATGATAAAAGAACTCAAAAAATCGCAACTGTAGGGTTAGAACGTAAGATATATACTTATGATTTAACAGGTAATTATGATAATGTTGGAAAGTCAGATAGCGACATTAATACTATGGATTTTCATCCTACAAAGAATTTACTTTTTACAGGTGATGAATTAGGAAGATTAATGATGTGGAATACAACTGGAGGAAAAATACATTCATTAAGTCATTCAGATGCGATTCGAGCAATTGATATTTCAAATGATGGAAAATATTTAGCGGTTGCAACAAGTAAAGGAATGATGTATTTATGGAATTTAGATACAAATGAAAAAATATTTAGTAAAACAGGACATGGTAAAAGCATTAATAGTGTACAGATTTCACCGAATAACAATTATATCTTAACAGGCGGTGAAGATAAAAAAGTGATTCTATGGACTATGAAAGGAACA
>JBGCFH010000049.1:0-6345 GCA_045106825.1 Saprospiraceae bacterium
AATATTAATAAAGATGAAAATTAAGATTTAATGCTTTATAAGAATTCGTCGTTATTGTTTAGGAGATGCTGAAACAAGTTCAGCATGACGGAAGTTTGTTTGGTTTTTAGTTTAGTTGGTTAAAAGAAAATATTCGGAAAAATATTAAAATGGATAGAACGATAAAAATTAGTGATTTCCCAGAGATTTCATTGTTTAGTGAGGATAATAAGTTTGAAACAGATTTTAAATTGAAGGACGAAAATGATGGAATTTATACATATAAATTCACAATCAATTCAACAGAAGCAGCTTCACCTCAACCGATAACTTTACGTTGGCGTTTGCCATCGTTTAATATGAATGGTGTTTGGAAATGTGGTGGATTGCATGATAAAAGACAGCAATATGATTGGGAATTAGTACATTTAGAATCTCGAATTTCGGTCGATTCACCTGTGATTTCGGTTTTTGGTCACGATGATTCTAATGCAATAACGTTTGCATGTTCTGATGCGATTAACTTACTGAATATGAACGCTTTATTGCGTGAAGAAGATAATTATTTGTATTGTCACTTGACGTTTTTTAGCGAAAGACATCCAGAAATTACCAACTACGAAGCAGAATTACGAGTTGATACACGAAATATTTTGTACTCAGAAGCATTGCAAGATGTATCAAAATGGTGGGCAACTTTCGATTATTTAAAACCGTCTCCGACACCGGATTTAGCGAAAGCTCCTTTGTACTCAACTTGGTATCAATTTCATCAAAGTTTGGACGAAGATATCTTGGTGGAAGAATGTACGATTGCGGCGAAAATGGGTTACGAATTGATTATTTTGGATGATGGTTGGCAAACGATGGATACAAATCGTGGCTATGATTATACAGGCGATTGGAATCCAGATAGGTTTCCAGATATGGCAGGATTTGTAGAAAAAATTCACCAAACAGGAATGAAGTTCGGCTTGTGGTATTCTGTTCCGTTTTGTGGACCAAAATCGGACGCTTATCAACGTTTCAAAGGAAAATTCTTAACAGAAAATCATCGTTGGGCACCAGTTTTTGATCCTCGTTATCCAGAGGTTCGGGAATATCTGATTGGTAAATATACTTCGGCATTGAAAGATTGGAATTTGGATTGTTTCAAGTTGGATTTTATTGATGATTTTCGAGTTTATCCAGAAACGGTTTTGACGAAAGAAAATGGTAGAGATTATGCGAATGTGAATGAAGCTGTTGATAAATTATTGACAGATGTCATGCAATCACTTCGAGCGATAAAATCAGATATTGCGATTGAATTTCGTCAACAATATGTTGGGCCAACAATGCGGAAATTTGGAAATATGTTCCGTGCGTTTGATTGTCCAAATGATGTGGTTTCTAATCGAATTCGAATTACAGATGTAAAGTTGCTTTGTGGTGAAACGGCTGTTCATTCAGATATGTTGAAATGGCATGATGAGGAAACCGTTGAAATTGCTGCGTTAGAGGTTTTAAATGCGTTTTTTGGCGTTCCGCAAATGTCGATTCACTTGCGTCATTATCCAAAGGAACATTTGAAAATGGTCGAATTTTATTTGCAATATTGGAAAGCGAATAGTGACAATATTCTAAGCGGAAAATTTATTGCAAATAAACCGTTAGCCAATTATCCTTTGTTAAAAACGACTAAAAATAATCATTCAATTATCGGTGTTTATGATGATGTTTTTGTGAATTTGGATCATAGTAAAACGATTGATTTGATTAATGCAAAAGTGACTAAAAATATTATTATTAAGAATAATCAGTCAGGAAATTTTGAATTGACGGTTTGGAATTGTTTGGGTGAAGTGGAACGAAATGAAATGATAAGTTTAGAAAAAGGTGTTGCAGAAATTGCCATAAAAGCTTCTGGAATGTTGAGGTTAGTAAGAAAATAAGTAATTGAGCCATAGTTTTTTACTTTTAAATATCAGAAAACTACTGCTCAATTATTTAATTAGCTCTTTTTTATTGAACTTGATACTTGCATGTTGCACTTTTATCTAATATTCGCCTTATGAATTATGACGACAAAATAAAAGAGTTAAATCTTCGCTTAGAACAACTTTCGCATAAACACAACTTATTTTTAAAAGAAATAAGAAGTTTGCGACAAGAAATTCACGAGTTGCAAAATCAACAAATCAAGGCTAAAAAATCGGATAATCCACCAATTATACCTGTTGTGGATAATATTGATTTGGAGCAATCTATCAATAAAAAAGTTGATGAACAGCTTAACGAAGACGTTGACAAACAACCGATTATAACGACCAAGCAACCATTACCAAACTTTGAAGAAACAGCTAAAAAAATACAATTACCAATAAATTTAGAACAATTTATTGGTGAAAATCTAATTGCAAAAGTTGGGATTTTGATTACGATTATTGGTGTTATCATTGGAGCAAAATATTCGATTGATAATAATTTAATCAATCCTTCAACTCGGATTATTATCGGTTATTTGTTTGGTGCAGGTTTGTTGGGATTTGGGATAAAATTAAAATCTAAATACGAAAATTACAGTGCGATTTTGGTCAGTGGTGCGATTGCAATTATGTATTTTCTGACATATGCAGCGTATAGTTTTTATGATTTGCTTCCGCAATTAGTCGCATTTGCCATGATGGTTTTGTTCACTATTTCGACTGTTATTGCCGCTATCAATTATGATAAGCCAATTATTGCACACATTGGTTTAGTTGGTGCGTATGCCGTCCCATTTTTCTTAAGTGATGGTTCGGGCGAGATGCAAACATTCTTTATTTATGTGGCGATTATTAATATTGGTATTTTGATAATTTCTTTTATAAAATATTGGAAATCAATATATTATGTCGCTTTTAGTTTTACTTGGCTTATCTATTTATTTTGGTTTTTCAGTCAATATCAATACGAATGGACTAAGAATTTTGAAGTCGCTGTAAGTTTCGCAAGCATATTTTTTGTTATTTTTTATATCACTTTTCTTGCTTACAAAGTGGTCAAAAAAGATATTCTCAACTCGGTTGACGCATTGTTGATATTCCTAAATTCCTTTATTTATTATGGTGTTATTTATACTACTTTGGAGCATTTCGATTCGACCCAAAACCTTTTAGGTTTATTCACGATTGGAAATGCTATCATTCATGGATTAGTCTGTTTGTTGATTTTCAAACAAAAAATATATGATAAAAAGCTGTTTTATTTGATTTTCAGTTTGGTATTAGTTTTCGTTACAATAGCGATTCCTGTACAATTAGATGGAAATTGGGTGACTTTATTGTGGACAATCGAAGCTGCTTTATTATTTTGGGCAGGAAGAACGAAAGCAATTCCGTTTTATGAAAAAATGGCTTTCGCTTTGATGATATTAGCATTTGGTAGTATCATTCAGGATTGGGGAAATGCTTACTATATTTCTTACCGATATGCTGAAATACCAACTGATATTATTACACCTTTATTTAATATCAACTTTTTAACCTCAATATTATTTATTGCCGCTTTTGGATGGATTAATATTGTCAATAGAGATATAAATTATACCGCCGCTTTTGCGAATAAAAAACGTTGGTTAGGAATTATTAATTTTTTAATTCCTACGGTCTTTTTTATCGCAATTTATATCGCATTCAAAGTTGAAATCACACACTATTTTGAACAACTTTCTGCGACATCAAGACTAACACTGGATACTGGTGATTCTGAATATAAAAATTATGAATACAATGCTGATTTAGGAAGTTTTAAGGCAATTTGGACAATCAATTATACACTTGTTTTTCTTGTAATGTTGGCGTTTACCAATATTAAAAAACTAAAAAACATTAATTTAGGATTTATCAATTTAGCTTTAAGTATCATCACAATTGCCGTCTTTTTAATTCAAGGAATGTATGAATTTAATGAGTTACAAAACTATTATTTAGATTGGAATCCTCAAGAAGATTCTTTTGATAAAAGTTCATTTTACATTATCATAAGATACCTTTCCTATGTCTTTTTAGGAATGTTAATTTTCGCAATTTATAAATATACCAAAGCTGATTTTATGAAAATAAAATCACCAATTCCATTCGACTTTATTTTATACTTTTCTATTCTTGCAGTTATCAGTAGTGAGTTCTTGATTTGGATAGGAATTATTAATCCTGCCGAATCCACAAAATTGGGATTAAGTATTATTTGGGGCATTTATTCATTGATAATCATTGGTTTAGGAATTTGGAAAAAGAAAAAACACTTACGAATCGGTGCGATTTTATTGTTTGGGATGACGCTTGTAAAATTGTTTTTATACGATATTTCGCATTTAGAAACGATTGCTAAAACGATTATTTTGGTTGTTTTAGGTGTTTTATTATTGATAATTTCCTTTTTATATAATAAATATAAAGACCTAATTTTTGATGAGGAAAGTGAATTGTAATTGATGATTAACGAATAAACAAAATGTATTTCGTCATTCCCAACTTGATTGAGAATGACGGAAAAGTTTAGTTTTTACAGGATGAAATATTACAAATGAATATAGAAAATTACTACCAAAATCCTGAAGTTTTCAATATCGGACAGGAAAAACCTCGTTCTAATTTTATAATTTTTGATAATAAATCGGAAGTTGGAAAACCTTGGAAAGAATCGCCTTTTTATCAATCGTTGAATGGAAAATGGCGATTTAATTGGGTAAGAAAACCTGCGGATCGACCAATTGATTTTTATAAAAATGATTTTGACACTTCGAATTGGAAAGAAATAACTGTTCCGTCGAATTGGGAAATTGAAGGTTTTGGTGTTCCGATTTATGTAAATGATCGTTATCCGTTTGAGCGAAATCCACCATTTATTCCGCACGAATATAATCCTGTTGGTTCGTATAAACGGACGTTTACCATTCCAAAAAATTGGAAGAATCGACAAGTTTTTTTGCGATTTGAAGCGGTGAAATCTGCGGCTTATTTTTGGTTGAATGGTGAATTTTTGGGTTATAATCAAGATAGTAAAACGCCGATTGAGTTTGATATAACGAAACATTTAATTGAAGGTGAAAATCAAATTTCGGTGGAAGTTTATCGTTGGTCGGATGCTTCTTATTTGGAATGTCAGGATATGTGGCGATTGAGCGGAATGGAACGGGAAGTTTATCTTTGGTCTGCTCCGAAAGTACATATTCGAGATTTTTGGGCGAAAGCAGATTTATTAGATAATGTAGGGCAAACGGCATCGCCTTTGCCAACCGACGGTTTATTATCAGTCGAAGTAGAAATAGTCAATTTTGGTTCAGTGTTAGCAGGTGATAAACTGCTCCGATTGGAACTTTTTGACCAGCAAAAACTTGTTTGTAATACGGATGTTGAGGTAATGGCAAAGGCAATGCCGTTTGCCCTACGACATCATTTTAACATAAAAAACATAAAAAAATGGACAGCCGAAACACCGAATTTATATGATTTTCGGCTCACGATTTTAGATAAATCAAATGGTAAAATTATAGAAACAACAGGCTGCAAAGTTGGTTTTCGAAAAGTCGAAATTCGCAATGCTCAATTGTGTATAAATGGTGTTCCGATTACGATAAAAGGTGTCAATCGACACGAACATGATGAAAAAACAGCTCATGTTATTGACGAAAAATTAATGTTGTTGGACATTGAAATGATGAAAAAAGCGAACATTAATGCGGTTCGTTGTAGTCATTATCCGAACGCTGCTCGATGGTATGAGTTGTGTGACGAACATGGTTTTTATGTTGTTGACGAAGCGAATATTGAAAGTCATGGAATGTATACTTCGGAGCAATGTTTGGCAGATGATGAACGTTGGCAAGCGGCACATTTGGATAGAATTGAGCGAATGTTTGAACGAACGAAAAATCATGCTTGCATTATTGTTTGGTCAATGGGAAATGAAGCGGAAAATGGTCAAAATTTTCGAGTCGCTTATGATTGGCTGAAAGCTCGTGATAGTAGCAGACCTGTTCAATATGAACAGGCTTTTGAGGAAGCAAATACGGATATTGTTTGTCCGATGTATCCGACATTGAAACATTTGGAGGCTTACGCCAAAAGTAGTCCGAAACGTCCGCTAATTATGTGCGAATATGCTCACGCAATGGGAAATAGCTTAGGCAATTTTGCGGATTATTGGGAGGTGATAAATGGTTATGATTGTCTTCAAGGCGGCTTTATTTGGGATTTGGTAGATCAAGGTTTGGCAGCGGAAAAAGATGGTCAAAAATATTGGAAATTTGGTGGCGATTTTACGGATAAAATCATGGGAGAGAATGTACCGAGTGATGATAATTTTTGTATTAATGGTTTGTTGTTTCCCGATAGAACGCCT
>JBGCFH010000005.1:0-63051 GCA_045106825.1 Saprospiraceae bacterium
ATATTAATCGTTTTAAATATCAGAACTTATATTTTGATGATTTGGGACAAACAAAAGGCAAAAAAGAAAGATGCTTGGCGAATTTCTGAAAAACAATTGTTGACTTCGGGTGCAGTTTTCGGAAGTTTAGGTATTATTGGAGGAATGTTTCCGCCTGTTCATCATAAGAAACGTAAAAGCTGGTTTCGATACGGAATGCCTTTAGCTTTACTATTACAAATCTATATTAGTTACGAAATTTATATTTGGGCAATGATTCGCTTTAATTTATACTTTGAATTCCCTTTTTAAATTTCGCTTTTGTAATTTTGTACAGTAAATACAGGTTTCAAAAACCTGTCAGGTCTATAAAACTAACAGAAAAGCTTAAAAAAACACAATAATGGAAAATCAAAAAAAATCGGTATTAATTATAACTGTACTAATTATTATAGCAGCCTTGAGTCGCTTATTACCTCATCCTCCGAATGTCACACCTATTGGAGCAACAGCATTATTTGGAGCAGCGTATTTCACAAAAAAATATTGGGCAATTCTTATTCCTTTAATTGCACTCTGGGCAAGTGATTTGATTTTGAATAATGTATTTTATGCTCAATATTATGACGGTTTTGCTTGGATGACAACTGGATTCTTGTGGATAATCGGAGCATTTGCATTGATTGCTGTCTTAGGAATGGTTGTTCTTAAAAATAAAGTAACGCCAATGAATTTATTGGGAACAAGCTTTGCTGCTTCTACCATTTTCTTTTTAATAACCAATTTTGGTTCCTGGATGTCAGGTGTCATGTATCCAAAAACGGTAGAAGGTTTAATGGCTTGTTACACCGCAGGAATCCCTTTCTTTTGGAATACTTTAGGTGGTGATTTATTTTATGTAACTGCCTTATTTGGTGCTTATGAATTGGTGAAATATTCTAATCGTAAATTAGTAATGGAGCATTAAGAGATATAGTTCATATAACAAAAATTCACAAACGGTTATTTTCATTAAATGGAAATAACCGTTTGTCATTTAGGTAATTCTACGTTAATTAAAATTAAACACATTAAAAATTTGTACTTACGATTGATTTACAATAAATTGACAGGTCGTAATTCGTTTTATTGTATTTCTAAAATACTTGATTAACAATCATTAAAATACTAACCATGAAAATAAGACTTGGAAAAGATAAATTTAAGCTCAAAAAAAGTAATACGTTAGTAGGATTAAAAACCGCAAAATCTCGGTCAACTGAATCTACTACACCCAAATCCCTCAATGAACAACAAAAAAAATATACTCGTCTTGGTGGATTCCAAATATTTGATATTGGAAATGCTAATAATGCAGATAAAGAGTTAGACAGTTTGCGAGAAGCAGATGAAGTCGAAGTCGGTACACACGTCTATGTTGATGAAGATGGTCAAACGCCTTTTGTACCAAATGGCGATATTTATATCACTTTTGCAGAACGTGTAGATGCAGAAGAACAAGCGATTGTTTTAGATGAGTTCAATTTAGAATTGATAAAACAACGTAGCGAATCGCAAATACGTGCAAGGGTGACTGCAAAATCTATGAACCCAATAAAAGTTGCTTACTTTTTGGAAAAAGTTTCTTTGGTCGAGACTGCAAAGGCAGACATGGACAGTATTCTGAAAGAATACGATAATGTTGGAACGCCACAAGAACACTTGTTTAAATATCAATGGCATATTAAAAATACTGGTGTGATTCCTGATTCTATGCCAGTTCATCATATCAATCCAAATGCAGAAGCAAAGGTGATTGATGCGTGGAATCGTTTAGGAAACAAAGGCTCGGAAGATATTACAATTGCTGTAATTGATATGGGTTTTGATTTAGAACATCCAGATTTGAACAGTAGAATCGTTGATGCTTGGGATGTTTGGGATAACGAACCTTTTGCTCAACCAAAAACTTTCCGTGATCACGGAACGCCTTGTGCGGGAGTGGCTTTAGCTCGTGAAAATGGCTTTGGAACGGTTGGTGTCGCTCCGAACTCTAAGTTTATGCCGATAAGTGGTTTAGGGTTTTCGATTCGAGATACCGAAGTGATGTTTGATCATTGTGTGGACAAAGGTGCAGATATTATCTCTTGTAGTTGGGGTTCTATAAAGCCTGAACATGAGTTAGATGCGACAAAAGAAGATATTATTCGTAAAGCGGCAACAAAAGGTCGTGACGGTAAAGGTTGTGTGATTCTATTCGCAGCAGGAAACGAAAACCGTGAAGTCACCAATGTTTATGGTCGTCATCCAGATGTAATTTGTGTCGGTGCGAGTACCTCGCAAGATGTTCATGCTTCTTATTCTAATCGTGGTTTTGAAGTCGATATTGTGGCACCGTCAAATGGTGATTGGCCATTGATTGCACCAAAAGCATCTTGGGACAGCGGACATTGGTTTGATGGAAATAATTTGGATAGCCAATACAAACATTTTGGAGGAACATCAGCGGCAACGCCTTTAGTAGCAGGTGTTTGTGCTTTGATGTTGACTGCAAATCCAAATTTGACTGCAAAAGAAGTTAAAAATATTTTAATCCAAACCGCCGATAAAATTGGACATCCAACTGAATATGTCAATGGACATTCTCGCCGATATGGTTATGGTCGAGTGAATGCGGACAAAGCGGTTGCCGAAGCGATTCGTCTTTTAGACTCGGGTGAAACGAAAGTAGAAGTAGAACCTGCTGTGGCTTCGGGTCGAGGTTTGTTCCGCTTTAGTGTAAGTCGTCAGCCATCGATTGGTTTTGGTGTACAAGTCGGTGTATATGCAGAATATGGTAATGTATTGATTCAAGTAGAAAAATTACAAAAAGCCTTTGAACGTCATCCTGCTGTTGTGAATATCAATGAGTTAGGTGGACGAACGGTTTATAAAGTGCTTTTAGGACAATTCAGAGATGTCAGCGAAGCTCGTAAAATGTTAAATTTTATGAAAACAAAAGGTTTTAATGGGTTTGTGGCGGATTATAAGCGGTTGAAGTAAAACAGAAAATAAAGATTTGGAAGGCGATAAGTTTTTGGGCTTATCGCCTTTTTTCAGTTTATAAACTATAACCTAAACCTACTGAAAGTCCATAGTTATAATATCGAGGTAGATAAATGGTATCTTTTGCATGTGATAAAATTTGTATATCTCCATTTGCCATTATACGAAAAAATAAACTGTCAGAAATAGCGTAATTCATACCAAATCCAGCCCTTGCTCCAAAATTTAATTGACGTATAAAATCATTAGGTAATTCACTCTTCTCCTTTTCTACTATTTCACTCCCAAGATAAGTTGTAGAACGTTGAAAACCGTTCATGTAAGTCATTACACTTCCTCCTATATCAAGAAAAAAATTCCATTTATCTTGTGTTTTTAAAGTATATTGTATACCAATTGGTATTTGCAAATATTGATAATGAGTTGTAGATTCATATTGGTCAAATGTAGCACCTGGAAGTTCTATATCTGTCAAAGGAGTTCTATCGCCCATATCTTGAAATAATAATCCTGTTTTTAAACCTATCTTCTCATTAATACCAAATACAGCATCAACGCCAATAAAATACCCTAATTTAGTAGAATAATTTGATTTTGATGCTTTCAGTATTTCTTTTGAAATATCACCTTCTGCTGAAAGATGATAATAACTTCCTGTTACACCAAAATGCGGAATAACAGATATTTGTGCATAAAGACTAAAAGTGGTAATTAGTAATACGATAAGTAAATTGATTTTTTTCATGATTAAATTTTTGATGAATATTTAAAATAGTAAAACTGAATTTTTAAAATCGATAAGAAAAGCCGATGTTATTAATAAATAACTTCTGTAACGCAGGAAAGTCAAAATACTGCCTCCCAGCATCTTCCCAGTTTCCGTCTCCTCGATAATACGGACGATTTGTAATCATGTAGTTTACTTCTGTTCCCAATTCTACATTAAACCATATTTTTTTAGAAACTGGAAAACGAATACCGGTAAAAGGTGTAATAATAAGACCAACATCGGCAGTTCGTTTATCTTCTGGAAACTGTTCTGCCCCAGGATAGTTACTACCTCCACCTATTCTCCATCGAGGTCCACTTATAACTTGGAATATCCTAACACCAGCATCTCCTCCATAGTAAAATTCACCTTTGCCTAAACTTTGTTTTTTTTCCATTCCATAATATAAACCGAGTTTACCTGGTCTTCTTGTATGATTTATATAATATAATGTTATCCCATTACCTACTTTAGGTACAATAGTATCTAATACTGTGAAATCACGAGAAGTAGTATAGCTAACCTCCAAATGCCACCGTTGAACTAACTCGCTTTCGTGCTGCTTGTAATTAAGTTTTAATGTTCCCCATCTTTGTGGATTTGTGGTGCTTAATTCATATATGCTGGTGTATAAATCTATTCCTATTTCTCTATTCTGCTGTGCAAATGAAGAAGTAGAAATTATTATGAATAAAATAATAAGTAATTTTCTCATTATAATTGATAAAATTGAAGGTAGAACGACAATAATTTAAGCTATTATCATTCTACCAATAGTCTATTGAATAATTAATTTCTGAGTAGTAACAATATTACCTTGTCTGATTTTGATAAAGTATAATCCTTTCGGATAATCTGTTAAATCTATTCTTGTTTTGTATTCTTTTGAAACCCTTGTCTTTATTAATTTTCCATTGATATCGAAAACCTGAATAAAAGAACTTTTAACATCTCCCAAAACAATGTTAATAATTCCATTAGATGGATTAGGATAAACATTAGTGATATTATTAGTATTTATATCGTCAACTTTATTTAATTTATCATTAATATGATTAAGGCTATCAATATCAAATTCATTGTCATCAATAATAGGATTAGGTAATATAACTAATCCACCTCCTACACCTCCTCCAGTAGTAAAGTCATCTTCAATACAATTTTCATCAATGTAAGCTGTCCAATCTGCACCATTTTCCACTATTAAATTAGGAGAAATATCAATTACACTTTGTGCATGAAATTCAATAGTAACTCCATTAGAAATAATTACATTCGGACCAACAAAAATTCTGTTAGCTCGATATACAAAATCCTCCGTAAGTGTTATATTATTTAAGTATAAATCTTCACCACAACATTGTCCGTCAGGAGGTCGATCTCCGTCAATAGGATTTGTGATTCCACTACAAGTCCAATTACCATCAGGAACAACTATTGAAAAAACATTAAAGGTGGTATGGCAATCATTAGAAGCCGTCACTTTTACGAAGTAAGTACCTCCTGCTACATTTGCTCCAAAATTATTTTTTCCATCCCATGAAAATTCTGAAGGAGGATTAGTAATATCATAAGTTCGCACTAATTTTGAACCACCTTCAAATAACTCTATCTTTAGCCGTGTTATATTATGTAGGTTTGTAAAAGTAACACAACCTCCTGTTTGCGGATTTCCTGATAATTGTACATTGATACACCCATCTTTAGAAGAACAATTAAAACACTCTTGACAATCTACTTCATAAAGTTCTACATCATCGATGTAAATATATGGACTTTGACAATAAAGCCCCCATCCTTCATTAACCTTGTTTCCTGTCTGGTCATGTACCATTTCAAAGCCAATCCAATTTAAATTCTCATATATTACATCCTTGGAAAGATAAGTTTCTACACGATGCCATTTATCAGCGGGATATGTAGTAAGGTCAACTGGAATAGAAGCTGCAACGACAACTGGATCTTTTTTTTGGAAATACTTATCATATTCAGTAAGTGCTGCTTCACAATGCCCACTACCAATTTTTTTGTACTTTATCTTATTCTTAGCTAATAGTATATTAATTTTAGCATTCGGATAATTATTTGAATAATACCCTCCACCCGTGCTCGGCGCAGCTGTGGCATATCTACTATTTCCACTTGATGAAGATGTGAGCCTTATATAAAAACTTAGTTTATATGCTTTATAGGTTTGAAGATTAATTCTTTGTTCTATCAATTCACCTGCCAGCATACCTGCATAATGTTCGCCTGTATTAGCTTGAACAACTTGATTATTATACAGATGATGATAATAATTAGGATCAGCCTTAATCCAATCAGGAGAGTGATTATAACTGCTATTTCCTACAACAAATACATTATCTCGCCAGTCTTGTGTAGCGTGAATATCATTAAATGTACTTGGGGCATTAGGATAACCAATATTTCTTTCTTCAAAACTCCCATTCTTAATCAAATTCTGTTGCCCGTAAACACTGAGACCTAATAAAACTAACCCCACAAAAATAAAATAACGTATAAATTTCATTACAAAAAAATTAAATCAGATAAGCTAAAAACCATCTTGCTTTTCAACTTATCTGATGGTTAAGAAAAATTTAGTTTTTAGCATTTTGATTAGAAGATAACTCGGCTACATACTTTTGTAACTCTTCAAGCTGTGCTTGTTGTGTAGCCAAGCGTTTTTCTTGCTCAATAGTATAGAGTGTGAGTTCCTCTATTTTCCTCAATAAGATTTCATCCATTTGTGCGACATCAATACCATTTTCTTTGACTTCTTTAGCTGATGGCACATTAGGTAAATGCTGATTAGTCGTGATAAATTGTTCAACTTCGATTAAAGTTGGTAGATTATAATCTGATTCAAAAACATAATCTGCCCAACCTGTTTTTAAATCTACTTTTACTTTTTCCGTTCGAATTCCTTTTTCTACATACAACCGATGCTCTAAGGCAGAACTTGATTTATCTGCGAAAATTTCTATACTTGAAATAGCATCAGAACTATTATCTCCGATGTACACCGCACCATTTTGACACATCGCCATTTTACCACCGGAAACATTAAAACCTAAACCCCAGAAGTTAGATAAAACCATTGGTCTGTGACCGTTAGCTTGTGCTGTCGAGAGATTAACCAATGAGCCATCACCTAAAAACAGGCCATAATTTTGTGTTCCAAAATCATTATTAGAACCATAATAAGAGCCATTTAAACTAATACCATTTCCGATACCTGATGTTGTAATCATACCATTTCGGACAGCTAATTTTTCATGCGAAGCAGTAGTTAATGAACTTATTCCTATACCAACATTATCGGTGAAAAAAGTTTTTCCGAATGATGCAGCCAAACCATTATCTGAATGAGCTTGTAATGCTATTGCACTCGTTGTTGTTTTAACATAAAGTCCTTTTACATATGGTGTTGATTCGTAAATAGAAAGTCTTGCATAAGGATCAACATCTGTTTGAAAATAAGGAGCACCTGGAAATGGTCCTAATACAACATGGTCAGGATAATTCAAATTTCCTGTCGGATAAGAACCATTAGCAGGTTCTTCAATATCGCCTACATTCTGCCCAAAACTGACCATAAATGAAAACATTACAACAAAAAATACGCTAAGAGATTTTAATCTAAATCCGTGTGTGTGTGTGTGTGTGTACGAATACACGATTTTGAGTTACTTTGATTAAACATAATCTGATTGTTTATTAAATTAAATAATAAGTTACAAGGTTGTGATTACTATAAGAGAAAGTTCAGGTTTTGTTTTTGTTATTTTTGGTTATTGAGACTTTTCTCTTAGATGAATTGACCGTAATATGCAGGTAGAATCACAAAAAATCAAGTGCAAATTAGAATATAAAATTTCATTAAGGTTGTAATTTATTTTTTTATAAAATATTGATAATGATAATTTTAAATAAAAAAACAATCTCATTGTTTATTTTATAAAAACGGATAAATAAGATGTTAACTTTGTACGAGTATAATTTTTAATGCAATCATTGGTAACTATATTTATAAGATGTAATTTGTTATCCACAACCATATTAACCATGAAAATAAAATACCTTTCTTTATTAATATTTATCAGCGTTGTTTTTACAAATTGTAGAACGCAACAGGAAATCATAAAACCTGAAGAGAACACTAAGACCGAAGAAAAAATCACAGCACAATCAATGGTGACAATGTCACCCGTATTTAGTGATATTTTCACAGGTTTTATGTTATTCAATCCTGAAAATGGCGAAACCTTGGCAAGTCAATATGAAGATAAATACATGACACCAGCATCGAATACCAAAATCTATACGATGCACGCTTGTACAAAGATTTTGGGCGATTCTGTTCCATCATTAAAATATATAATTAAAGGGGACGATTTGATATTTTGGGGAACTGGTGATCCGACTTTTGCTCATCCTTATTTTGAAAGTAAATATGGTAAAAATCGTGCGGTAGAATTTTTGAAAAATTGGAAAGGAAATCTATATTATGCACCACAATACAACAAGAATCGTTTTGGTGCAGGTTGGGCTTGGGACGATTACAATGGATATTATTCCACCGAATTATCGACTTTTCCGATTTATAGTAATTTTATTCGCTTTCGCAAATACAAAGGCAACTCCAAACCGAATACCGTTCCAAAATATTTTGAACAGTTTTTAGAGTACCAAAAAGGTGTTTCACGACCAACTCGTAATGAATTTGATAACGTTGTAAAATATCCATATTACAGTAAAGACAATAGTTATAGTAGAAATATTCCATTTCGAGTATCGAATGATGTGATTTTAGAATTATTAAAAGAAGCAACTGGAAAAGACGTTAAATTCAATTGGCAACTCAATGCCGAAATGAAGGCAAAAGCCAAAACAATTTATAGTTATCGTACGAATGATGTCTTACGACAAATGATGCAACCGAGCGATAATTTCATCGCAGAGCAACTACTTTATGTTTGTGCTTCGGAGAAAAATTTAACACTAAATACAGATGTATTTATCAATTTTGCAAAAGAGAATTTACTCCAAAACTCACCTGACAAACCGATTTGGCGTGATGGTTCTGGTATTTCTCGATACAATATGTTTACGCCTCGTTCTATGATTTATGTTTTAAATGATATGTATCAAAACGTTGATACAACAATACTTTTTAGTGTTTTTCCAACTGGCGGAAAATCAGGAACAATCAAAAAATGGTACCCAGGAAATTATGTTTTTGCAAAAACAGGAACGCTTTCTAATAATCATTGCTTAAGCGGTTATATTCGTACAAATAGTGGAAAAGTATTGATTTTTACGTTTATGAATAATCATTATATCGGTTCAAGTACAACGGTAAAACAAGAAATGCAACGAACATTGGAGTTTATTCGAGATAACTATTGATAATAGAGATATTAGACCGCTTTGCTATTAGATTTGAGATATTAGACGTTTTCGAAGTAGTTTAAATTTTGTATATAAAAGCGGATATCTCAAGATGCTAAAAGAACATTATTTTTTAACGAATCATTGTAACGAAAGAACTAAAATTATTGATTTTACAAGGTTAGCAAATCTAATCGAACTTTTTCAAATGAATCCGTTTTAATTAGGCAATAAAATAAAAATTTCTGATGAGCAAAATAACAAAAAAACCAAAAATCGTCATCTTAACTGGTGCAGGAATGAGTGCAGAATCTGGAATCAGTACATTCAGAGATTCTAATGGATTGTGGGAAAATCACGATATTACAGAAGTCGCTTCGCCAGAAGGTTTTAGGCGAAATCCTGCCATGGTTTTGGAGTTTTATAATCAACGACGTAAGCAACTATTTGATGTAGAACCGAATGCTGGACATAAAGCGTTGACGGAGTTAGAAGATAAATACGATGTTGTTGTCGTGACTCAAAATATTGATGATTTGCACGAACGTGCAGGAAGTAAACGAATTGTACATTTACATGGCGAATTGCGAAAAGTGCGAAGTGTTGGCGATTCGAGTTTGGTTTATGATTGGGATAAAGATGTTAATTTGGGTGATTTGTGCGACAAAGGTCATCAACTTCGTCCGCATATTGTTTGGTTTGGCGAAGCTGTTCCGATGTATGAATTGGCATTAGAACTCGTGACTATTGCCGATTATGTAATTGTGATAGGAACGTCCATGCAAGTTTATCCAGCAGCTGGTTTGGTGTATCAAGCACCGAAAAAAACTCCAGTTTTCTTCATTGATCCGAAACCTCAAGTGAATGAACGAGATTTCTATGATATTACCGTTGTCGCTGAACCTGCGACTTCTGGCGTTCGTAAAGTTGTGGATATTTTGTTGAATAAATAGTGATTGTGTCGCTCGTTACATAAAACATTCTTACAATAATTTTTGCTCTTGGCAAAAGTTGTTAATAAACCAAACTGTTTAACAAAAAACAGTTTGGTTCATCTGTTTTATTTCATCATAAAATCAGAACCTTTACCGATTTTTTCATCTTTTATATTTGGTTTTCCTTCACAAGTTATATCACTCGAACCACTTGCTATCACAGACAACTCTTCCGTCACATGAATATGTGCATCAGAACCACCTGAAACAACAATACTTGATTTTTTTGCTTTAAAACGGTTACCCATAAAATCACTTCCACCACTTGCAATGATTGTCATATCATCACAACGACCTACAACATCTACATCACTTCCGCCACTGATTACAAAACTGACTTTTGTTGCTGACATCTCTTTTACAGTAACATCACTTCCACCACTTGATGTAATTTGTATTTCTTTAACATCAACTTTTTTCAAATCTATATCGCTTCCACCGCTTGTCGCACAAGTAAACTTATCAGCCTCGATTGTTCCCAACAAATCACTTCCGCCACTCAATGCAATATTCAACGTCTGAGTTTGAATCCTATTATCAAAATAAACATCAGCACCACCACTTCCTGCCAAAGCATTTAGATTTTCGACTTCGAGATAAACTTGTACGGGTTTATCCATTCTTTTTCCCTCTTTACAAGAAACACTTACAGCATTGCCTTTGATTTTAACTTGCATTTGTTTGTGCTGTTTCGCTGTTGCTTCGATTTTTACCGTTTTAGAATTTCCTTGTTTGATATGAATATCCACATTTCCATCGACTGCAATAGATTTAACATCTTTAATTGTATGCGTTTTTGTTTCTATGTTTTGTGCATTGATTTGGAAAACAAAACAGCATAAAAGTACACTTAGAACACTCGCCTTTAGTTTCATAATGATTTTATTTAGAATGATTGAACAAAATTCGTAATGTTGATTACTTAAAACTAAAGACAGAACGATTATAAACAGGTTGCTTCTGAAATCAATTATTTAACAAAGCATCTTTTAAATCCACTTGATTCTCTATCACTTTTTTAAATTCTCCTAAACATTGATATTTCTTCTTTTTAGCGATTTCTATATTATTATATCCTATTTGTTGAGCCATATTTTCGATAGAGAAACCACCAAAATAAGACAACTTCAAGATACTTCGACAAGGTTCGCCCAAATCATGAAGTGCTTTCGTTAAGACCACTTTTGTTTGTCTATTTTGCTGCTTTTTGATAACACCAAAATCTACCATTTGAATATCAAACTTTTCTGTTATTTCCCGTTTTTTTCGAGTCGTATATTTATTTTTCAGTAGGCTTTCGCCAATATTCAGAAAATAATATTCGACCGATGAAGTCAATGATGTAATGATTTTATTTTTAATATTTAGATACAAAATCGTAAATGCTTGTCGAAAAATATCACCAGCTTCATTTGATTCACAATCAAAATGTATTGTCGCAAAACGCACAAACATCATTCTATTTTCTTGATAAATTTGATGGAGTTGTTGCTCATCACTTCTCAAAAAAATATTAAATGCTGTATTATCGGTACGAATAGAAGAGTTATTCATTTTAGATAAATTTCTAAAAAAGGTGATTGAAAAAAACTTTTTTGGTACTCAAATTTACATTTTACAAATAGGATTTCCAATTGGCTATTTTTTTTTGTTAATTCGTTGAATGAATAACTCACCCAATAAAAGAGCATGGCAACGTTTTAAACGCAATCGACCTGGCATATTTGGCTTAGTGTTGATTAGTATTGCTGTTGCATTGGCGTTATTTGGCTATGTGATTATACCTGATAGCACACCAAATGCCAATGATCAAATCAACGAAGTGCGAGATGCTCATTTGGGATTTTCCACGACAGTGCTAAAAGTAAGAAAAAACAGAACATTCGAATCCGTCAGTTTTTTTAATAAAATGATAGCTGGTGCAGAAAATCAATATCGTTTAGTTCCTATCAATGATTTTGAAATCACAAATGATAGCATCAAAGTATTGATTTATCAAGGCGAAGACGAAGCAGGAAAACCAGCAGAATTTGCTTTAGCTGATGTCATTTATCCGATTTCTGCCACACAAAACACGATAACTACAAAAGATAATAAACAGACTTTCGTCAATGTCGATGATGAACAACAAAGTGAATCATTAAGTGATTTACAACAACTCGTCAAAGATAAACATATCATCACACGAACTTTTTGGTTAGGAACAGATCATTTTGGTCGAGATGTTTTGAGTCGGTTGATAATTGGCGTTCGAGTATCGTTATTAGTTGGTTTGATTGCCGTTATCATTTCGTTGACTATTGGAATTTTGTTTGGTTCAATTGCAGGATTTTATGGTGGAAAAGTCGATGATTTCGTGATGTTGATTATTAATACCGTTTGGTCAATTCCTACATTATTATTAGTTTTTGCGTTAATAATTGCTTTAGGTCGAGGATTTTGGCAAATCTTCTTAGCCGTCGGTTTGACGATGTGGGTTGATGTTGCCAGAATTGTACGAGGACAAGTGATGAGCATAAAATCCATTCAATTTGTCGAAGCAGGAAGAAGTTTTGGGTTTTCCGATTTTCGGATTATTTTCAAACATATTTTACCGAATATTCTTGGGCCAGTAATGGTGATTGCTGCGGCTAATTTTGCGACAGCGATATTAATAGAAGCTGGTTTGAGTTATTTAGGATTCGGTATTCAGCCGCCACAACCTTCGTGGGGAAATATGCTAAAAGATGGTTATGGTTATTTTATTAGTAGCAATATTTATCCAGCACTTTTTCCCGGTTTAGCGATTATGTTTATGGTTTTAGCCTTTAATTTGGTCGGAAATGCGTTTCGAGATGCGTTAGATGTGAAGACGAAAAGTTAAAGGTTCTTTGAATTGTTTTGTGGAAACGTTCAAAATTTAAAATAATAGAAACTTTTCAACGATAACGGTTTCTTATAAAAATCAGACAAGCTGATTTGAGGTATTTTTCGACAGGATAAACAAGATTTTACAGGATTTTGGCAGAGCAAAAATCACATAATCCTGTGTAATTCTGTTTATCCTGTCAAAAGATACATACAGATTTTCTAATAAAAAAAATGATTTTGTTAATGAAAAATCTGCGGAATCTGCGGAATCTGCGTGAGATGATTGATTTACAAAACATGATTCTTAACAAAATTCAAATAACCTTTTACACCATTTCGCTTCCGCCAATTGCGTACAGAAGTTATCAAAATTTTAAAACATTTGACATAAATTGACGGCAAAGAAGGATAGTTTACATAATTCGTATTTTCAGGCTGATTCACCAAATGTATATCGCCTCTTAATTCTTCACGTATATCAAGAGCGTTTAAGACTTCATCAATAATTGCTTGTTTTTTGTCAGAAGCGACTTCTGGTTCATCGACCTTTTTGCCTTTCGCTAAATCTGAATAATATTTTTCTAATTTACTATAAGCAAATTCAACATCTTTATCCAAAAGATAAGGCATTTCTTTATACAAATTAACAACGGCAGATTCTATTGAATGTAATATCGGTTGCAAATATTCAGGTGGCATAGATTTAAAATTTTATAAAAAAATAAAAAGGGTTTCGTTTTTTAACGAAACCCCAATATTTTAACTTAAAGGTTTATCAAATTCGAATAGAAAACCTGTAATCTGTTATTAATTACAAGCATCGCAAGTAACCGTTTGACAATTCATAGGTTGTGGACAATACAATGCATTACCACAAATATCAATAATCGTCAAATCACACTCATCATTCAATGATTTTACAGTAAAACCACGTAAAACATCATACTTTTCAGTAGCGATTTCAGAATACATGTATTGGTGTTCTCCGCCACCCATTACAGCAGCAACACCACCTTCATAACGGATAATATCAATGCTACTTGCAGAAAATTTACTATCATTTATACCATTTGCATAACCGATAGATTTTAATAAACGATCTAACTCTCTACGGTTTCCGTTTGCATTTTCTTTGTGTAATGATTGAAGACGAGCATATACTTCATCCGAAGTTTTCAAGTCTACCATAGAACCAAACTGCTGATTGTGTCCTAAATCAGAAACTCTTGAGGCCGCTGTTCCTTCTTTGTTATCAGGTTTTCTACAAATACGTAATTTGCACTGACCATTTTCCATGAAAGAACTCACCGTACTATTAGAAGCATCCATACCAGCTGGATAATTGATTTTAGATGCTTTTTTAGAAATAACTCTTTGACCTGAAGAAGAAGAAGTTACATTCAATTTATCGGTTGAGTTTTCTGGATAAAATGCATTTCCACAAATCTCCATAATTGTTACATCACAACCATTTACAGAAGTGATTTTGTAACCTTTAAATTGTTGATTTGTACCAGGTGCAACTGTTGCATATAAGTAAGAGTTTCCACCAGCACCCAACATACCTGTAAATCCTGCATCATAAAAAATACGGTTTACTTTGTCAACTGTAAAAGATGGATCATTAAATCCTCGGAAACCCATTGCTTTCCAAAGTTTATCTAATTCAGCAGCATTTCCTTTTTCATTTTCAACATAAGCACGTTTCAAATGATCGTAAACTTCTTGTTCTGTCGTGTAGTTTTTCAATGTTCCAAATTGTGGATTTGTACCTAAACGAGGTAAACTTCTTGGAGTACGATTAGTAGGAGAATCAAATACAATATGTCTTCCTGTACAACTTTGTTGAACAACTGTATTTGTTTTTGTACGTTCGTAAGTAACACAATAACAAGAATCGCCTTGTACGTAACATGATTGATAAGTATCTTGTGCGAAGACAACGCTAACAGCGAAGAGCATCAAGACAGTTAATGTACTTTTAAAATTCATAATAGATAGGTTTTGCGTTTACGGTATTTAGTAGCAACGACTAAATGCCTTGCATAAAAATTATAAAATAAAGTTATCCATAAAAGTAGGGAATAGTCAGAAATTTTAATATATCTTAGGTCATGTTTTATCAACTAACTTGTCTAAATCATCATGAAAAACCGAATTTTTCTACTTTTACCGATATTTTTAGGTCTAATAATTAGTTCCTCTTCTATTGATGATTGGGGATTTTATGGTCATAGACAAATCAATCGTCATGCAGTTTATACACTTCCACCTGACTTAATGGTTTTTTATAAACCCAATATTGATTTTGTAACACAACATGCTATTGATCCGGACAAACGGCGTTATGCCTCCAAATATGAAGCTGTTCGACACTTCATTAATCCTGATGATATTGACGTTTATCCATTTCGAGAGTTTCCACGAAAGTGGACAGCAGCGTTAGCGAAGTTCACTGATGTTTATGCCGTGACTTCCGTCAATGATACACTACATCTTTTTGGACGTTTTCAGATGAATTTTGAAAATGATGATGTGATAATTTTAAATTCTAAAGCTATAAAAAAAGCAATCGGTCGAGATTCTTTAGTCATTGACAAATCAAAATATCTTCAATTTATTGGAAAAAATATCGTTCGTAATTATTATGAAAATAATTGGACAATTCCGAAGGAAGCATTGGATTCTGTTTTTGTGGATTATGAAGGCGATAGCACTTTGATTCCACTAAAAGCTAATATTCGTAAAGTATTTGCAAAAGATAGATTATCAGATATTGGTATTTTACCATGGCATTTACAATCTATGCAATATAAGTTAACTCGTGCTTTTGAATCAAGAGATATTAATCGAATATTACGGTTATCTTCCGATTTTGGACATTATATCGGTGATGCACATGTTCCACTACATACAACACGAAACTACAACGGACAATACACGAATCAGCGAGGAATCCATGGCTTTTGGGAAAGTCGTTTACCAGAGCTTTTTGCCGAAAACGATTATAATTATTTTGTTGGTCAAGCCGAATATATAGAAGATGTTACGACCTATTATTGGGATATTGTCTTAGAAAGTCATACGTATGTTGATAGTGTTTTGACAATAGAAAAAAACTTACGAAACGAATTTGAAAGCGACCAAATCTATTGTTACGAAGATATTGGGAATAATACAATCCGTACTTATTGTCGAGATTTCTCCGAAGCTTATCATCAAAGACTAAAAGGAATGGTCGAATCACGAATGAAGAAAGCCATCAAAACGGTTGGCGATGCTTGGTTCACTGCTTGGATAGATGCAGGACAACCAAACTTAATGGAAATCAGCAAAGAAGCTGAACTCACCGAAGCTGAACGAAAAGAGTTAGAAGCTCAAGAAAAAGCCTTTAAAAATGGAAAAATTTTGGGACGAGATCATGATAATTAATCGCTAATTGTTCTAAAACAAATCAACAAAACAAATGAAATCAATATTACTTGTAGGATTAGTTTTCTATACCGTTTTAGGCTTTTGCCAAACATCACAATCAGGCGATATAGAAGTTTTTGTTGATAATATTATCACAAATATGCCGAGTAATTCTGGCGGAAACAATTTTGCAGAACCAACTACTTCTGAATTTTTTACTTGGGAAAATATTATTGAAGATGTTTTATTAGATGATGCAGTTGCAGCTGATGTTCATGCAGATTCAATTGATTATGAAATTATCTTGTTTACAGACAATACGGTTTCTCCAAATAAATTATACTATGTGTTACAACAAAAGAGTGGTTCTCTAAATTATTGGGGAACTTACATCTTTAATCCAACTGCTTGTCGGTCAGCGTTAATTATACAATCGCCACACCCAAAATACGACACAAATACAGGAAATCAAGGTATTTATTGTTTTAAAAATACAGATGCCAGAGCATTTTTTTTAAGTGGAACACATCGCTGCAATCACTCAACTCATACAAGTTGTTCAGGTTCATCAACCGTTTGTACAGGTTCATCAAATCCTTTTCAAATTTCCGATTTGCCACATAATACAAACAACGTTTTTCAGAAAACAACCGAGGTTTTATATAATAATATTACAAATTCAGTTTTTGTACAATTACATGGTTTTGGTAAAAAATCTACGGATCCTTATATCATTATGAGTAACGGAACTCGTAATACACCTTCGGGAACAGATTACGCTACGACATTACAAAATGCATTACTTATCGAAGATAATGTATTAACCTTCAAAGTAGCACATATTGACCAATCTTGGACAAGGTTAATCGGTTTTACGAATACGCAAGGTCGAATGATTAATGGCGAAAATGATCCTTGTAATAATTCTGCTAATACAACAACCGGTCGATTTATTCATTTGGAACAAGAAAAAAGTCGATTGCGTGATAATTCAACCGTTTGGGCAAAAGTATCAAATGCTTTAGCGAATACATTTAATTGTATCGTTGTGCCTGTCGAGTTGAATTTGTTTGAGGTGTTGCCTTTCGGCAATAATATTTTAGTACGTTGGACAACCGAAAGTGAGGAAAACAATGATTTCTTTTCTATTGAAAAGTCAGTTGATGGAAAACATTGGCAAACAATAGGAAATATAAAAGGTAATGGAAATAGCTTCACGACTATTGAATACGAGTTTGTAGACGAACAACCTTTTCATGGTGTGAATTATTACCGAATCAAACAAAACGATTTTGATGGAACGTTTGAATATTCACCGATTCAGTCGATTGTTTCTCATTCCGAAAATGATATTTCTATTTTTCCGAATCCATCAACTGGACAAGTTTTTATTCAAACAAATATAGAAATAGAAACAATACTAATTTTTAATAACATCGGAGAATTAGTACAAACACTTGAAGGTCAAACTGATTTACAGTCTATTTATTTGCCGAAAGGCAACTATTATCTACAATTAATATCAAATAAAGGTGTACAAATTTTTCAACAAATGATACATTAAATATATATTGAAAATATTATCTTGAATGATAACCTTGAAGTTTGTAAACAATCACAATACAATACAAAACGCAAATTATGTATCGAATTTTAACAATCATTGCACTCTTATGTATAAGTGTAATTGCTTGTAAAAACGATTTTGTAGTATTTAAAAAAATAGAAATCAAAATTTTATAAAAAAATTGTTCTTGTCAAGTGAATAAGGATTGATAAACAAATAAATATACATTCTTCGCTGCTTCTTTTTGCCTTATTTTCCACTTCAAATTTGGTTACTTATCCCGATAAACGCCCACTTTTGAAGCAAAAACTAAGAAAAAAATAATCTACCGAGAGAACGTACATTTATTTATTCATCAATCCTAAGAGCAATAGCCGTTTGTCGTTTCTTGATGCTTCTGCAATAATTTTCAACAAAAAAATATTTTTTAAATGGCTCAAGTCTTAAAACTTAACACGTTTTTTTGGGTATTTCATAATGAAAAAAGCCTTTTTCGTACATAAAATCACCTTTTTTATGCAGAACTCAAAAAAGTGATTAAATTTTTTGGCTTTTGTGTCGTCTAAGATTTGTGTTTGATAGCGAAGGATTTTTTATCAATCTTTGTCTATATAACAAACAATTACAAATAATTATTTTTTTAATAAAAATTAAACAAACTATGAAAATCACAATGAAAGTAATGTTAATGAGTTTAGCGATGGTCGTAATGACAGTTTTTGTAAACGCTCAACCTCAAGGTGGCCCTGGTGGACAAAGAGGTGGTGACTTGACGGAACGTGCGAAAAAAGAAACTGAACGATTGAGCACTAATTTAGAATTGACGGAGAAACAAACGAAAAAAGTCGAAAAAATCAATCTAAAATACGCAGAGCAAACAAAAGCAATACGTGAGCAAATGATGGCTAAACGTGAAGCTGGTGAGGAAATTAATAGAGAAGATATGCGTGAACAAATGCAAACATTGAGAACGGCTCAAGCGGATGAAATCAAAGGTGTATTAACCCCAGCTCAAATTGAAAAATTTGATGCGATGATGGAAGAACGCAAAGCGAAAGGTCAAGAACGTCGCAAAAAGGGTAAAAAAGGAAAGAAAGGCAAAAAAGCTAAAGAAAAAGCCGAAGAAGGTGTTGAGGAGTCTGATAATTAAAATAAAATTATTGTTTACTAAACCGTGTCGATTTTTAAAACCGACACGGTTTTTTATGTTAAATACCACAAACTAAATCATGAAAATATTTTACACTTTACTATTCACTATTATTTCAACCCTTGCCATAGGACAAACGTACAAAGCATCAGGCAAAATTGTCGATTCAAATGAAGATAATGTTATTGGTGCAAATGTCGTGTTGGCAAGTTCAACCGATTCGCTATTTCGAGCGACAGCAACGAACAAATATGGCAACTTTGTCATCGAAAATATTCCACAAGGAAATTATACTTTAAAGGCTTCTTACATTGGTTTTAAAACCTTAACACAAGACGTTGTTGTGCGTGGCAATGTCGATTTTGGATTTATAACGTTGGAAGTTGATGAAGTCGCTTTGGCAGAAGTCGAAGTCGTAGAACAAGTCGTAATGGCGGTTCAAAAAGAAGATACAACGGAATATAATGCAGACGGATTTAAGACAAATCCTGATGCAACAGCGGAGGATTTGTTGAAAAAAATGCCTGGTGTAACGAATACAAATGGCAAAATATCGGCACAAGGCGAAGAGGTTAAAGAGGTTTTGGTAGATGGAAAACCATTTTTTGGAAATGATCCAAATGCTGCTCTAAAAACTTTACCAGCCGAAGTCGTGGATAAAATTCAAGTGTTTGACCGAGAAAGTGAACAAGCTCAACTTACGGGAGTAAGCGATGGACAAACGACAAAAACCATTAATATTATTACAAAAAGCAATATGCGAAGTGGTGAGTTTGGAAAAATCTACGCTGGTTATGGTTATGAAGACCGATATGCTGCTGGAGGAAATATCAATATTTTTAAAAATAAACGACGAATTTCGTTGATTGCTCAAACGAATAATGTCAATCAACAAAATTTTTCGAGCGACGATTTGTTGGGTGTTTTAGGCTCAAGTGGCAGAGGTCGAAGAGGTGGCGGAAGAGGTCGAGGCGGAAGTTCTAACGATTTTTTGGTGAATGCTCAAAATGGTATTACGACAACACACGCTTTTGGTGTCAATTATAGCGATGAATGGACAGACAAACTGGAGGTAACGGGAAGCTATTTTTTCAATATGTCGGATAACGATTCTCGACAAGACTTGACAAGAACATTTTTGCGAAATGCCAACGATTTTGATCAAACTTATACGGAAAAGGATAGTTCTTATAGTCGAAATATTAATCATAGAGCAAGTTTGAGAATGGATTACAAAATTGATGATTATAAACGAATTACGTTTGAACCTCGAATCAGTATTCAACAAAATAATGGGACACAATCTATCTTTGGTCAGAATATCGCTGGAGGAAACTCCTTGAATACGACTGATTATTTTTATGGTTCGGATTTGACAGGCATTAATTATTCTGGTCGCTTGTCGTATCGTCAGCGTTTCGAGAAGCGTGGACGAAGTTTTTCTGTTTCTGTCAATTCTGGTTATAATGAAAATAGTGGAAATAGTGAATTATTATCTCGAAATATTTACTTGACAAATACGGCACTGTCTGATACATTGGATCAAATTGCAGATTTGGATAATAATGGTTGGAACGGAAGTGTACGCACAATGTACACCGAACCGATTACCGAAAAAGCAGTAATTTATTTAGATTATAATGCTTCGATTAAACGTACAAATTCGGACAAAAAAACATACGATTTTGAAGAAACAACAGAAAATTATTCGACTTTAAATATTCCGTTATCTAATGAATTTGTAAGCGATTATACGACACAACGTGCGGGAATTGGCGTTCGTTATGGCGATAGAAGAACCTTAATGGGTGTTGCTGGATTGGGTTTTCAGTGGTCAAATTTGAATAACGATTTGGTTTATCCTGTGGAAGATAATATTTCTCGAAACTTCTTCAATCTTGTGCCTTTTGCAATGATGCGCTACAATATTTCTCGTACAGAGAATTTACGATTTTTCTATCGTGCGAATACTTCTGCTCCATCTATTTCTCAGTTACAGAATGTAATTGATAACAGTGATCCGTTGCGATTAGAAACTGGAAATCCTAATCTGGAACAAGAAGTACAACATCGTTTGAGTCTACGTTATAATAAAACAAACTCTGAAAAATCTCGCATTTTTTATGCGATGTTATCAGCCGATTTCAGAGAAAATTATATTGCTAATAATACCTTTATTGCTCGACAAGATACATTGTTGGCGGATGGGATTTTGTTGGGTAGAAATGGTCAGTTGATTTCTCCGATTAATACAAAAGGTTATTTTCGTACAAATGGTTTTATCACTTACGGGATTCCGTTGAAAAAGCTAAAATCGAATTTGAATTTTAATATTTCGGGAAGTTTTATGAAACAACCTGGTTTGGTAAATGAAGTTGAAAATATTGCAAATACATCAACAGCAGGAATTGGTGTGACTTTGAGTAGTAATATTAGTGAGAAAGTTGATTTTACGATTACGTCTATGACAAATCTAAATAATGCTACAAATACCGCACAAGGTTTTGCGAATACACAATATCTTAATCAAGCAACAACGGCAAGTTTAAACTTGATTTTGGGTGAACATTGGGTGTTTAATACACAAGCAGCACATAACTATTATGATGGTTTAACGGATGGTTTTAATCAAAACTATATTTTATGGAATATGAGTATTGGACGTAAATTTTTGAAAGATAATCGTGGAGATTTTCGCTTGACAGTTTTCGATTTATTAAATCAAAATACGTCAATTTCGAGAACAGTGACAGCAGCGTATATTGAAGATGTGCAAATGGTTGTTTTGAATCGTTATGTAATGGCAACGTTTACCTATAATATTCGTCATTTTGGAAAAGCTCCGAAAAAAGAACCGAGACGAGAACCTTGGGGAAAACATTAAATCATGAAGGAATTTAAACAAAATTTGATGGGCAGCTTTTGGTTGCCTATCAAATAATTTCACGAAATATCATCATAAAAATGATGTAGTGTTTGAATGATTCTTGGATGATTAGTTTTGATGACTTTTTCGATAAAGTCACCATTAGAAATATCTTCAAATCCTACTTGTTTTTTGTATTCTACAAATGGAATATTTTTGAAACCCATTGACCATTCTTTGAAAACTCGTTCTTGAGTTGTTCCTTCAGATATTTTTAGAATATCATTATGTCGAGTATCTTTTTTGACCTTATTATATAATGTTTTAATCGTTGATTTTTCTCCTTCTAAGATTTGTAAAAAACAACCTTCAACGAGTAATAAAATACCTGTTATATTATTTTTTTGATTGTTTTTACGTGATTCTTTTAGTAATTCGCTTAATTCCATTTCTGAAAAATGCTTTGTTCCTGTGCTAAAATATATTAGATGATACATAGTTGCTTTTTATTTTGTGTTGTAATAAAATATATATTGCAATAATACATATTTATTAAAAATAAATAAATGTGTAAATTGATTAAATTTGTGACATGATATATTTGATGTGATTTTTGTTATATTGCAGTATTATTAGTACAATTATCAAATAATTTTTCAAAATTTAAAAATAGAATGTATAATAGGATTCGTAATTAGACTTAATCAAGTATTTGGAATATAATTTGAACTCTTGAAGAGTTGTTTCATTGATAATAAAATAATTTCTACTTATTAGATAAAGATTGATAATAAAATAATCAAATACGTTGCGATGAAAATATTACGGTTCATAATTTTTTTTACATTTCTACTTCAGTTATTGAGTGTAGATAGTTATGGACATTCTCCGATTCAAGACACTATTCTCAATCGAATTGAACGAGCAGAACAAATGCAAAATCAAAATAAAGAGACTGCATTTGAATTAATGAAACAAACGTTACAACTGGCTATTGATAAGAAAGAAAGTTATGGCCAATTAAAATCTTATTATGCCTTAGGTTTATATCATTATAAGGAAAATCAGCTCGATAAATCTATCGAAATCTATCAAAAGTATACGGCTTTAGCACAGGAGTTGGATAGCTTGACATTAGAGGGTTTGGGTATCATGCGATTGGGTAATTGTTACCTTAAATTAGGTCGGTTTGATGTGGCGAAATCAAATTTTGAGAAAGCATTGGCTATCTTTAAAAAGGAAAATGAAAAGTTATTTGAAGGAGATGCTTTAGGAAACTTAGGAAACGTCAATATGATGTTAAGCTTAAAGGAAAAAGCACTTGCAAATTATACGGAAGCTTATGACTTATATGGACAAGTAGGCGAAATTGAAAAGCAACAAACTGTCCAAGTCAACATAAGCTATTATCATTTAACAAACGGTAATGGCAAAGCTGCTTTACCGTATCTTTTTCGTTTTTTAGAGTATAGTCAAAAAAATGGAGAAGCCAAAAACACAGCGATTTGTTTTGGCAATTTGGGATATGCTTATTCCCTTTTGGGAAATTATCCAAATGCTTTTGAGAATTATCAACACTGTATTGATACCGCTCAAAAATATCAATTTGTTCAATTAGAATGTGATACCTATAAAGATATATCTGAAACGTATCGAAAAATGGGTAATTATAAAAAAGCGATACAATATCAGACCAAATATTATTCACTTAGAGATTCTATTATTGATAAAGAAACTCAAGATAGAGTGAGTGAATTGCAAGTTCAATTTGAAACTGTAGAACAACAACAAGAGATTGAACAACTACAACAACGACAACGGATTCGGAGTTTACAAATTAGTTTATTGATAATTGGCTTAGGATTGTTTGGGACAATTGGCTGGTTTGTTTTTAAAAAACAACGAAACAACTTGGAGGAAAAACAAGCAATTATTACTAAGAATGAAGAAATTTATCGGCTCGAAAAAGAATTAATTGAAAAAGAACTTCAGCAAAAACAACTCGAACAAGATAAAATAACAGCACAAGCCAACATCTTGAAACAACAAGAAGCTGAAACTCGCAAATATGCTGAAGTTTTAGAAAACTCCAATAAAGAATTAGAGACATTTGCACACGTTGTCGCTCATGATTTGCGTGAACCGCTTCGTATGGTAACTGCTTATATGCAACTGATTAAACGGAACTTGGATAAAGAGAATTTAGCGAAAACTGCTGAATATTTTGATTTTGCCTTAGATGGTTCTGAACGAATGAACAGATTGATAAAAGGTATCTTGAATTTGGCGACTGTTCAACAACAAGAACTCAAACTTCGGTCAATTGACTTAAATGATATTGCACTTATCGTAACACAAAACCTTCACGAAACAATCGAAGAAAAACAAGCAACTATAAACTGTTCTAACTTGCCTAAAATCAATGGTGATAAGCTACAAATTATTCAATTATTTCAGAATATAATTAGTAACGGAATAAAGTATAATACTAACAAAATACCTACTATTTCGATAAGTCACCAGATAATTGATAATAAAGTTGAAATCGCTTTTGAAGATAACGGAATTGGCATTGCAGAAGCATCTCAACGTAATATTTTCAAAATGTTTAATCGTTTAGAAAGTCATCGTTTTTCGGGTACAGGAATTGGTTTGGCAACTTGTCAAAAGATTGTAGAAAGACACAATGGAACAATAAGCGTGGAATCAGAACTTAGTGAAGGAACAACTTTTATAGTTACATTACTTTGTTAGTACCAAACAAACGTAACTATAAAAGCCATTCAAGATTCCTTATTCTATCAATCTTTTCAATACACTATTTTCAGTAAAATAAGGTTGTAATTCTGTATAAGGAATTATGAAGTTAGGCATTCCTATTGCATAAGGTCCAATCTCATATGGAGAATAAGTGAACATCAATCCCGCATTTGTTAAGGTGAAAATTTCACTAAAATAAAAGCCTTTATTGTCCCAAAAATAACCCGCTTCTCCTAAATCATCGTTAAGACCGATTTCATTATCAATACGGAAATATTTTTCTCCCAAAGTTTTTAATACCGTTGAGTCTTTACTATTCAATAAATCATTTAGAGTTAATTCTTTTTTTGTTTCCAAATCATAATTACTGGAATAAAAACCAGGCATTCCGTGAGCACCTCCAAGGTAACCGTAATAACCATAACTTACTGTAAATAAGCCTTTTTGATTAAAGTCAACACCTGCCGTCAAACTATGTGACCAAGGAGGATTGAAACCTTCGTTGCCTATATCAAGTGCAACTTCTTCATAATCATCAAAAAACTCATCAGCAGCATCATCCATTGATTTGTAATTACCAATCAATTCAACTTTAATACTATCATTAATAAAATCAAAATCTTTATTTGCTAATTCGATATATTCTAAATCGTAAGTCGTACAATTTTCAAGACATTCTGGGAAAACACGTTCATACTTTTTAGTAATATACACTAAAGAATCAGGATAAGATACTTCTTCCGTTTGTTGTTCTGTAACTTCATCTTGACTGTCATTCGATGGTGTTTCTCCACAACTAATTAGCAATGTCAACATTACTAAACACATAAATTCCAAAATACTTTTCATTTTTTTCATTTTGAGTTTTATAAATAAAAAACTCTCGCAGAGTCGATTAACTGATTCTACAAGAGTTTTTTATCATTTATTATTAATCGTCAATAATTCATTATCAAAATAATGATTAACGATTACGACCATAATTTTCGTGGCTTGAAACCCAATCAGAAGATGAAATCGCAGAACCTAACGACATTTCGCCAGCTAAAACAACACCAGCGATAATCTCCGCCAGCTTGTTCACGCCACCTTTTCCGTAACAACCCATCATTTCCAAACATTCCTTTTGCGTTGCCAAAGCCGTTCCACCACCATAAGTTGCGATAATCAACGATGGAATCGTAATCGAAATATATAAATCTTTTTCTGGTGTCAATTCGCAATAAAAAATCCCAGCTGATGATTCTGAAACATTCGCTACATCTTGACCAGTTGCGATAAACATCGCTGTAATTCCATTTGCAGAATGCAAACCATTATTATTTGCTCCCGAAAGTAACGCTCCGATATTTGCCACTTGATAGTGATATTGCAAACTTTCTGGCTCAACACGCATGACTTCGATTAACACATCACGAGGAATCGTACATTCTGCGGTTACACGTTTTCCACGAGTGTGCATGATATTTACTTGCGATGCTTTTTTATCTGTTGCCAAATTCGACTCCAAATAAAAATTCGTCATTTTCTCTTCCTTATACACATCCAAAATCCAACTACAAGCTGCAAAAGTCGCACGACCAACCATGTTTTGACCAGCTGCATCACCAGTTGAAAAGTTGAAACGGAGATAAGCAAATTTGTTTGCCAAATACGGATCAATATATTTTAGTTTACCAATACTTGTTGTTGCTTCAGCGTGTTCTGCAATTGCATCAAAATTCTCTTTAATCCATTTTACAAAATTTCTCGCACCTCGTGCATCTTCAAAAACAAAAACTGGTGCGCGTTGCATCGCATCATCAACGACTGTACATTTCGCACCGCCAGACATATTTAACAACTTGATTCCACGATTATAAGATGCAACTAATGTTCCTTCTGCTGTCGCTAAAGGCACGATATAATCACCTTTTGCGTATTCACCATTAATCTTTATTGGTCCAGCAATACCAATCGGCACTTGTGCAACACCCGTAAAATGTTCACAATTTCCTGCCGAAATATGTGGATCAAAAGAATATTTAGTAATATGTTCAAATTTTTTGCCCGTATATTCTTCTAAAAAGTTCTGACGATTTTTAATCGCTTCTTCTGAATAATCATCTTCCGAATCACGAGGAATAATAATTTCACTCTTTCTTTTACGAACAATAGAACCTTCAACTTTTAGCTTTAATTTTCCGAAAGGACTTGCTCTAAACCCTAATTCTACTTTATATTTTCCATCAGGAAAATTAGGAACTAATGCAATAACTTTCAATTTTTTCTTCAATGGAAAATTAAGAGGATTGTCGCTTGAAATATCACTTGGCGTAATTCGGCTGTCGCCTAAATCAAGTACAATATCATCTAAATCAATGGTTTGTCCGCCAATAGAAAGTGATGTAACACGAGAAATAGTCGCATCACTTAAACGATTTTTAATCTCAAACGCTACACCTTCTTCCACGTTTTGAAGACTTCCAAAAGTGTATAATTGTTTTAAAATCAGACTTGGTACAATCATAATTTTTTTGAGTTTTATTATTTTAGTTTACGAAGTTTTATTTGATAGGACATTTTCTAAGAAATGTTTTTTTAATTTCAATTCCATATCTCTAACAAATTTAAAAAAGTTGAGCTTAAAATAACGAAATGGATTGAAAAAGTCAATTATTTAACGCAATTAGGGTTTTAGAATACTGTTCATTATACTTTGAGCTAATTGATAGACTTTGGTTTCCATCATCTCTGGGAAATCTGAATTGACATCACCGTCATTTTCTTGAGCTGTTTTAATCGCTTGTTTAATATTTTTTACAAAAATTTCTGCTTTGTAAGGATGTTCAAAATCTTGATTTAGTCTGGCTTTTAGTGCTTTCAAGTTTAAAGATTATTTAAATCCTTAATCAATAAATCAACATCAGTCCAAGGATTATAATCAGTTATGTGCATTTCTTCATCATTCATTCGTTTTCTTAACCATTTAGCATTTTCAATCGCTTTTTGAAGGTTAGGTTTCAAATTAACAAAATCGTTTTGCTTTGCTTTTTGATAATTTGGATAGTGCTTTTTTAAAGTAATAATTAGTTTAGAAGCATTAGAATATGATTTTGCTGACTTCTCAAAATGCAATAAATACCAAGTTTCAAAACAAATAGCAGAAAAGGCAACCTTAATTTCTAATTTATCCTTAATCGCATTATCATAAGCCTCTTTTCTATGAGGATGATTATCATGATCAAATACTACCCAAATCATTTCATAAGGGTTCTTTTCTCGTTTTGCTTCATTTCCTTTTTTTATTGCTTCTTTGATGATTTGTTCAGGTGTAGGGCTTTTGGCGGTTAAAATCGTAATTTTAGCTGCTGCCATTTTAGATTCATAATCATCATCTTCTTTCATAGCTTCGAAATAATTACGTTCTGTTTCTCCTTCGCAAAGTATCAATAAACGAGGTTTTACAGAACGCTTGCGTTTATTTGTCCTACGTTTGTGCCTCATGTTCAAAGTTAATTTGGAAGTTAAAAGTTTTTAAATTTGGAACGCCACCTAAGCGATTCGTCAAGTACCATTTATCAAAAGGCGTTTCTTTACGTACACCTTCTACATCTGTTAATGCATACAAATCTGAAACACCATAATCGTCCTTTTCAATAAACCATACTTGGTCACGTCTCAAATTATTATCTTTTGAAATCAACTCTGTATCGTGTGTTGCTACAATCAATTGAGCCTTTTTTATATTAATTTTATCATTATTAAATAAACTCAAAATAAATTTAGAGATAAGCGGATGTAAACTCCTTTCAAATTCATCAATTATTAATACTCTACCAAACATTAATGCTCGTAAACATAAGCCTATTAAGACAAATAATTTTTGTGTTCCTGTTGACTCTCTTTCTATTTGAAATTTTTGAATTGTTTCGATTCCGTTATTCGAAATAGCCTTGTGATATGTATTAATTCTATAATCAGCATTTAACAATCTTGCATTCCCTCTGACTTCTAAATAACGAGAATTTTTTATTTTTTCAACCTCAATGCTGGTAATTCCTGTATCTAAACTTTTAATCAAATTCATAAAATTTTGATAGTATGCAGTAGATTCGCCATTGTATAATTCTCGTGCAATTCTTTCAGCGTACATAGTATCCGTCCAAGAATCCAAAAATGGAATAACCATAAAAGAATTTTCAAAATATTCATATACGGTCATTAGTTGAGGCATCTTGTTTTTCGCACCGTTCGACAGAAATAGTTGGGGTAGATCTGTTAAATTTTCTACGGCATTTTTTTCGCCTTTTAAATGATTTCCAAACTCATATTTTTCCTCCATTCTTTTGTATAGAAGGGTTCTTTTACCATTAGGATAATAATATAATTCTTCTGTCATCACACAATTTTCATTGTATGTGAATATCAGATGGTATTTGATGCCCTTTACTATAAAGTAAATATCAAATTCGGTAGTTTTTTTTATAGTCGGTTCATCAAATTCAAATGGATTATATTCAGAAAATAGACTTGAATCAAGAAAATCTGAATCAAGGAAAGAAATATTATTATTAGATGTTAAAATAAAATTTCGTAATTCCCCAAACGCTTCCATAAAATTACTTTTCCCAGAAGCATTAGCACCATACAAAACAGCAGATTTTAAAACCATTGTATTATTACTTTCGAAATAGTTTTGTGGTTGTGTTTTGTCTTTCTCATCAGCTACCATAGAAAAGGTAACTTTATCTCGAAAAGATTTATAATTCGTCACACTAAATTCAAGTATCATGCTATTTTAAGTGTTAGTTTCGTTAATTTTATTCAAATATAACACTTAAAATTAAGAATAGATGCGTTTAGGTTTCAAAATAGCTTTTTCTAATACTTTTCCTCAAAAACACCATTCTCCAAATTATTCCTATTTTTACAATATTAAATCACCAAAACTCACCAATCTGGAGATTGGTGCTACGTTATGAAAAAACCAATTATACCAGTCGGAATTTTATCTGCTTTATTATTAATTGCAGGATTGTACGTACATTATTTCACCGAAGCCGAAGTATTTTGGTCAGGTTATATTGCGATGATGGTTTTCTACGCTATGATTTTCTATTATGGTGCGTATGCTGCCAATTTACGCAAAGATGACAACGCAACCGATGTCATGTTAGCAGGTCGAGATATTCCGCTTTGGGTTGCGGTATTCACGATGTCAGCAACTTGGGTTGGTGGCGGATTTATCAACGGAACGGCAGAATATACCGCAAATCCCGATTATGGTTTGATGTGGGTTCAAGCACCTTGGGGTTATGCCTTGAGTTTGATTATTGGTGGTTTATTATTTGCTCGAAAGATGCGAGAACACCAATTCAAAACCATGCTTGATCCGCTCGAACAGCGATTCGGAAAACGAATGGCAGCCGTTTTATTTATTCCAGCTTTGACGGGTGAAATCTTCTGGACTTCTGCGATTTTGACTGCTTTAGGGACGACTTTCTCGACTGTTTTAGGTTTGGATTTTACGTCTTCGATTATACTTTCTGCAACCGTTGCAGTTGCTTATACGGCTTTAGGTGGACTTTGGGCAGTCGCTTTGACAGATATTGTTCAGATGACTTTATTAATGATAGGTTTGATTTTAGTCTTGCCTTTTGCGGCAAATTCAGTTGGTGGCTGGGACAATGTTTTTGCGGTTTATAATGACAATGTTGGTGTATTGGCGAGTTTCTTACCGACAAAGGAAGCACTTGGAAATTATTATTACAATTGGTGGGATTTTGCCTTATTATTGATATTTGGTGGTGTGGCTTGGCAGGTTTATTTTCAGCGAGTTTTGTCTGCGAAAACGGCTAAAATTGCTGTAAGGTTGTCAATCGTTGCTGGTATTGTTTGTATCATCGCTGCGATTCCTGCAATGTTGATTGGAATGATTGGTAACGCTGCGGATTGGCAAAGTTTGGGTTTACCACCTTTGGGAACGGAAGAAGCACCTTATGCGGTGACATTGCCTTATGTGATGCGACATTTGACTAATCCTTGGGTTGCGACAATTGGTTTGGGTGCGATTGCTGCGGCTGTGATGTCGTCGGTTGATTCTTCGATTTTGTCGGCTTCTTCGATGGCCAGCTGGAACGTATATCGTCCGTTGGTCAAGCCTGATATGTCCACTAAAACATTGGCAAAAGTGATTAAAGCTTGTATTTGGATCATCGGAATTGCGGCAACGCTTATCGCTTTACAAGTTAAAAGCATTTATGCGTTGTGGTTTTTGTGTAGTGATTTTGTGTATTGTATTTTGTTTCCACAATTAGTTGCGGCATTGTTTGACAAAAAAGCGAATGTTTACGGTTCTGCGATAGGTTTTGCAGTGTCGTTTATTTTGCGTTTTGGTGGTGGCGAACCGACTTTGGGTATTCCAACGATTTTGCCTTATCCCATGATTGAAGATGGCGTTGTGTTATTTCCGTTTCGGACGTTGGCGATGGTTTCGGGACTATTGATGATTATTGTAGTGTCGAGATTGACGCAGAAGATTGAGCCTGCGAAGAAATTACAAATTGTTGAATAGTGAATGATTAAACGGTGTCGGTTTTGGAAATTAACATCGCTTGCGATTAGAAACGAAACCTTATTTTTTAGAAATTGGTTTACATTTAGAAAATATGTATTTTCGTTATTGATAAAAACAGAAAAAATGGAAAAATATATCAATCAAATAAGCATTAATTCTGAAATCCGATTCGGGAAACCTTGCATTAAAGGAACTCGAATTGCGGTCGGTGATATTTTCTTATGGTTAGCTTCGGGTATGACTTATGAGGAAATTTTGGAAGATTTTCCTATATTAACGCAAGAAAACATTTTTGCAGCGTTAGCATTTGCAGCACATAGAGAACAAGTAACTAAAATTTTAGCTGCATGAGATTGTTATTAGATGCAAATCTGTCTTGGCGTTTAGCCAAAACATTAAGTGATGTTTTTTACTATATCGTTCATGTAGATAAAGTTGATTTACCTGTTCCTGCAAAGGATATGGAAATTTGGGAATATGCTAAAAAGCATGATTTAATGATTGTAACAAACGATGAGGATTACTATTATTTGTTATCACAAAAAGGATTTCCGCCAAAAGTTATCTTATTACGAATGGGTAATCAATCTACAAAAGAAATAACGAAAGTGTTAACTAAACATCAACAAGAGATTCTTGATTTGTACGAAACAGAAGATTATGGTCTTTTGGAAATTGTTTAAAGATTAAGGCGTTAACGATTATGAAATAATGATTAAACGGTGTCCTTGAAAGGGAGGAAACGAAAACATTAGTATCTATTACAAAAAGCATCTTTTATTCTTTTAACCAATTTTCCATTGTTTCATTCGTATAGCCTTTCTCATCCCAAACCTTATCTGCTTCCTTTATCGCTTTTTGCATAAAGAATTTCGCTAATAAGCGTTTGATAGCTAATAAATCCTCGTCCGAAACATTATTTGAATACAGTTTTAATAACTCTAACTGCATATTACTTAAAGGTTGTACCGACATATTTCTACATTTTAATTTTCCAATATCACAATTTACAACTTTCTCAACACTTCTACAATCTGTATAGTTTCAAAAAAAATCGCTGGGGCTTCGCCCCAAAATGAATCTCATAACAAATGGCAAAAAATTAATTATCTCGGACTACTCGAAAACCAATATAAAACTCTTGACTATGAGAATATTCCCAAGCACGATAAGTAACCGTAAAGTAGTTTTTATTAATCCAAGAACCACCACGTGTCACATAGCGATTCTCTACACCTGCTCTAAGCCATGCAAAACCATCATTAGGAGCATTTTTATAATTATTATGCCACTTATCTTCACATCGTTCCCAAACATTACCATTCATATCGTAAATCCCTAATTCGTTTGGCTTTTTTGTTCCAACAGGATTTGTTCCGTAATTTCTGTGCTCTTTTCCTAAATTCCGAGAATTTTTATTATACCAAGCAACTTCATTAAGATTATTACTTCCAGCATACTTGTAATTTTGAGATTTATTCCCACCTCTTGCAGCAAATTCCCACTCTGCTTCTATTGGTAAACGGTATTTTTTATCTGTTTTTTGGTTGATTTTTTTTATAAATTCTTGTGTGTCATTCCATGAAACGCATTCAACAGGTCGATTTTCTCCTTTAAAATGACTTGGGTTATTATCCATTATTTCCTGCCATTGTTTTTGTGTTACTTGATATTTTGAAATATGGAAAGTTGGTACAGTTACTTCATGTATAGGTTGTTCAGATTCATAATCATTACTTCCCATCATAAAGCTTCCGCCTTCTACTTTCACCATTTGATTCGCAAAAGGGTCATTATCTATAATGATTTTTGGTGTTTGAATAATCAGTTTTGTGGATTTGACTTTGACTAAATTAGCAATCGCTTGATTCGCTAATTTTACATATTTTCCTTTTGGAAATGATTTTTTGTAACGTCTGTATCTTGATACTTTGTTCGTATCTTTAGCTATTTGCCATTCTTCCTCGTCTTCTACTTCACGTATTTTAGCATCTATTTCTTGTTCGAATTTACTATCCGGATATTGAGTTTCAAAAGCTAAAAAGGCTTCGATAGTATTTATTCCTAAAGTTTGTTGCCACGCAGCTTCGATATTGTTTTTCAACCGAAAAACAAACTGCCCACCAAAATGCCCAGATTTATCAATCGGTTCATAACGAGGTGATTGATTGGCATTTATCGTTGTATTATCTTGTACTTTTTGGCCCAATGTCAAAATTGGAAGTGGTTCTGATGTATTGCGTAAAGCAGTTAATAAACTTTTGGCAAACGGACTATTTTCGCCAGGTTTTCTATCCGTGACGATTTCATTTCTACCCGAAGTCAAGCCCCAACGAGAAGCATCTCTTTCATAAACTTCGTGTGCTTGTCGAGTATTCTTACCAAATAAAGCCCCCGAAAAACAAGCATCCGAAATCAAAAAAATATGATGTGCGTTGATTTTACTAATCAGTTTTTTGATACGTGTATTTGGTAAATAATTGGCGTAAGCACCTTGTCGAACTTCTTGTGTTAACCAATAACCTTCGTCTTCGATATCGTCAAATTCGCCATGTCCAGAGAAATAAATCACTAAGTTATCATTTGCCGAAAGGCTGCGGATAAGTTGTCGGAGTTGTTTGATGATATTGGTTTTCGTTGCTTCCGTATCTTTCAAAAAAGTGATATTCGCTTCTTCAAACTCAAACTTGTCTAACATCAAGTTGATAAAATCCTGTGCATCTTTGACGGCATTATTGAGTTTTGGGCAAAAGACATAGTCGTTTATGGCAATGGCTAAAAGGTGATTTTTGCGATTGTTCTGATTATCTAATATTTCCTTGAATTGAAAACCTTTTCGCATTAAATAGATTCTTCAGTGTACCAAATTTGGGTTTAAATGTAGGTTTTTTTTATTAAATTACTATTATTTTTTATCTAAAGTGTTTTAAAATCATCGCTGACCCAATTTACACCAAAGTCGATTATTTCCAATACGGCGTTGCTAAAGTATGGACAAGTGAGGATTTTTGGTTTTATATTGATACAGATGGAAATGAGTACAATGAATGATTATTATAGTATTGAGATTGACGGAGAAGATGTCGCCTGCTAAGGCGTTGAAAATAGTTGAATGATAATTGATTAAACAAAATCTTATTTTTTGTAACTTTGTTTACACTTAGAAAATATGTATTTTTGTTATTTAACAGTCTGTATTTTTTGTTAAAATATTTTCTTGTAAAAGTAATTTGAACCACAAAAAGTACAATAGAAACAATCATAATTAGAAGTTTAGAAAATTAGTACGTTTGCAGTGATATACACACAAATAAACATAATAAATTAACGAAATATTCTAATATTAATTATGAAAATAATTATGACAATGCGACTAAAAACAAACTTAATGTATCGAATTGCCATCGTATTTTTTTTATTAATAATCGGTACTACAACTTACGGACAATCAAACCACAAAAACCTTCGTCAAGGGGATAAAGATTATTACCAAAAGAATTATTTGGAAGCGGAAGAAGAATATAGAAAAGCATTGCAAAAAAATGAAAAATCTGTGAATGCTAACCATAATTTAGGTAATTCGCTTTATAATCAAGAACGTTATGAGGAAGCTACCGAACGTTTTGAAAGTGCTGCATTGGAATCAACTGATAATGAAGAAAAAGCAATGTCTTACCATAATTTAGGTAATTCGTACTTATCTCAAATGAGTGGAGTTGGAAATGCTGAACAAGGTCAAGAAATTTTGCAAAAAGGCATCGAAGCCTATAAACAGTCACTAAAACACAACCCAAAAGATGATGCTACACGTTATAATTTAGCATATGCTCAAAAATTATATCAACAATTGCAACAACAGCAGCAACAACAACAGCAAAATGAACAAGAGCAAGAACAGCAGCAACAAAATAAAGAGCAGGAACAACAAGGCGAACCTTCTTCTGGAAATGGTAATGAAGATGATAAAAAGGACGACGAAAAGGAACAACCAAAACCGAATCCAAGTCAGGGCGAGAGTATGTCAAAAGAGGAAGCCGAACGCTTGATTCAAATCATGGAAGAAGAAGAGCGAAAGGTACAAGAGAAAATGAATAAAAAGAAACAACAAACGAATCCGAGTGGAAAGGATTGGTAAGTTTACGAAAGTCAAAAATTCATAATTAGTTATTAAATTATATTTTTTATTAAATTTTATCAATCATGAAACGATTATTCTTATTTAGTTTAGGAATCTTTTTTTCAATGAATGTATTGGCTCAAACGCCAAGTTTTACAGCAGTTTTGAGCAGCGATACGACTAATTTAGCGTCAACATTTGAGCTTACATTTAAGATAGAAGGTAAGAAGAACGAATCATTTATAGAACCAGAATTTTCAGATTTTGATGTCGTTTACCAAAATCAATCGACCCAAATGAGTATTACAAATGGAGAGATGACGCAAAGTGTGAGTTATGTTTTTGGATTGAAGGCAAAGGAAGAAGGAAGTTTTGCTATTGAAAAGGCAAGTGTCCAAATTGATGGGACGATTTACTACACAGATTATATAAAGGTTGTTGTAGATGAAAACTATGTTCCGAAGTCCAAACCGAGAAATAATACCAATTTTTGGAATCCCTTTGAAGATTTTCCGAGTCAAACGATTCCAAAACCAAAAGAACCAACAAAAAAGGCGAAGAAAAAACGAAAAATTTATAAGATTTAAATCTTTTTATTTGCATTAATGTTTCGATAACAATATTTTGCAGAAGCCAATTGTCTTTGGTAAGACTATTGTTACTTAAACTAATTACTTTCGTCTTTTATAAAGATAATAATTACGTAACTACCAAAAGTGTTTACCACAAGTTTCCCATCTAAAATATTTATTGAATATGAAGAATTATCAAATAGTTGTTATTGAAGATTCGCCTTCTGATGCGTTATTTACTAAAATCGCATTAGAGGAAGTCGATCCTACTTTGGAAATAGCTTGGCTACAAGATGGCGAAGAAGCTATCAATTTTTTATTTCCAAATGGTGGACAACCTGAAATGGGAAATGAGTATAATAATATCAAAATAATATTATTAGATTTGAATTTACCTCGTTACACGGGTTTAGAAGTTTTGAAAAAACTAAAAAGTCATACAGAAACTTCGCCTATTCCTGTTGTGATTTTTTCATCTTCTGAAATGAAAAGTGGTATTGAAGAATGTATAGAAGCTGGTGCAGAACAGTATATTGTCAAATCAATTGACTTCGATAAATATACTAATGCAATTAAAAAGGTCGTTTCTGCAAAACTGGTAGCATAATATAAATCATAACTATTGAAAGATATTTGAGCCTTTCTGATGTAACTATCAGAAAGGCTTTTTAATTTTGTTTGTATGAAAGTAATCGGATTGATGTCAGGTAGTTCATTAGATGGTTTAGATATTGCTTATGCTCATTTTAATGTTGAGCATGACGATATTTCTTTTGAATTGATAAAAGCAGAAACAGTCGAATTTTCGAAACAATGGCAACGACGTTTGAAAAATGTACCGAAAGTTGATGCGTTATCATTTGCTAAAACACATACTTACTTCGGACATTTGATGGGAAAAATGGTCAATGATTTTATTAATAAATATCAAATTGATGTTGATTTTATAGCTTCTCACGGACATACGATTTTTCATTATCCTGATAATCGAATGACGATACAAATCGGTGATGGTGCAGCAATGGCAGCAATTACTGGTTTGCCTGTGATTAATAATTTTAGAACACACGATATTGCAATTGATGGCGAAGGAACGCCTTTAGCTCCGATTGCAGATAAGTATCTTTTTGCAGGTTATGATTTTTATTTAAATATCGGTGGAATTGCTAATATTTCTTGTGATATAAATGGTCGATTTGTCGCTTTTGATATTGGTGCAGCGAATCAAATTTTTAATCCGTTAGCACATTTATTAAATTTACCTTTTGATAATAATGGTGATGTTGCAAAAAGCGGAAATGTAAATTCAGCATTATTAAAATATATAAACTCAATGGATTATTTTCATCAATCTTATCCTAAAAGTTTGGATAATACTTGGTTACAGCAAAATATTTTGCCAAAATATTTAATGGCTGAAGACTCAATTGCAAACCGATTACGAACAGCAGTTGAGCAATTAGCACAACAAACAGCTTTGTCGATTCAGCAAATTATAAAAAAAGAAGGTTTAGGAATAAAAGACGAACCATTCAAAATATTTGCAACTGGTGGAGGTGCGTTTAATTGTTTTTTGATGGAACGAACAGAAGCAGTTTGTAATCAATACTTTCCTACAAAAATCGTGGTAGCAAAACCAGAAATTGTAGAATATAAAGAAGCCTTACTAATGGCATTAATGGGTGTTTTGCGTGTTCAAAATAAAGTAAATGTAATGCGTTCTGTTACAGGTGCAAAAGTCGATACAATCGGCGGTGCGATTTGGCAAGGAACAAAAAAGATGATTTGATGAAAATCACTTTAAAAATGCCTTTCGAGTCATAATCAACGGCAAACCGATTAAAATCAATGCAACAATATTAATTAGATAAACATTATAAACAGCACCGTAAAAAGTCGAAATACTACTATCAATAACAAACCAAGATAGTAAACCTGACCACATTGCCCAATAAGCCCACTTTTCTTGTTTGCGATAAGCATTATTGGCAATAAAAATCATTAAAATATGAAATCCGACAATTGTTCCACCAATGATTCCAAACAACCAATTTTTTAAAAATAATTCGTTTTGAGCCAATTCATTTCCACCAAAAAACACCAATTCAGTTTGCGAATTATGATAAGCAAAGAAAAAACTATTACCTGCAAATGCAACTAATAAACCAACAATTACAGTCATTACATTTGCTCCAATAAGCCATTTTACCCAAAAGTCGAAATTCTTCATAATTTTCATAATTAAGGTATCATAAAACGCCCACTTCAGTGAAAGAATAGTTACCAAATTACAAAAAATAAGGTCACAAACCGAAGTTCATCACCTTATTTTTAATTTTATTAATATGTCAATTTTTTACATTTGACGATATGCTTTATACTTACGAGCAGCGGCTGCTTTCATATCTTCAACATCATCATGTTTATCAAAGAAATCTAATAACATTTCATTTTTCATTACGGTAGGAGCGACAAAACTCTGAACATCACTTAATGTAATATCTTTACCACTCAAGATAATTAATCGCTCAACTACATTTCGTAGTTCACGAATATTTCCTGTCCAACTTAGCGCTTGTAATGCTTTCATTGCATCAGCTTTCACTTTCTTGATGGGTTTTCCATAATCTTTACATACCATTTGAACAAAGTGTTCTACTAATAATGGAATATCATCTTTACGCTCATCTAATGAAGGAACTTGAATAATAATCACGGCTAAACGATGATATAAATCCTCACGGAATCGCTTCTTGCGAATTTCCTCTTTTAAGTCTTTATTCGTTGCAGCGACAACTCTTACATCAACTTTAATTTCTTTATCGCCACCGACACGAGTAATTTTATTTTCTTGCAATGCACGAAGGACTTTCGCTTGTGCAGAAAGACTCATATCTCCGATTTCATCTAAGAAGATTGTTCCACCATTTGCTTGTTCAAACTTTCCGATACGTTGCTTGTGAGCAGAAGTAAAAGCTCCTTTTTCGTGTCCAAACAATTCACTTTCGATTAACTCCGCAGGAATCGCTGCACAATTAACCTCAATCATTGGCCCTTTATTTCGGTTTGATTTTTCGTGAATCCAGTTTGCTACCAATTCTTTACCAGTTCCATTTGGTCCTGTGACGAATACACGAGCATCAGTCGGAGCAACTCTATCAATCGTTTCTTTGATTTTTCTGATACCTTCTGATTGTCCAACAATATGAGGTGTTTTATATTTTTCAACCTTACGTTTTAGGACTTTCGTTTCAGTAATCAATGTTGACTTATCCATTGCATTACGAATGGTAATCAACAAACGATTCAAATCAGGTGGCTTTGATATATAATCGAATGCTCCTTTTTTCACAGCATCAACGGCAGTTTCAATATCTCCATGACCTGAAATCATAATGACAGGAACATCAGGAGCAAGAATTTCGAGGCGTTCTAATGCTTCCATTCCGTCCATTTTCGGCATTTTTATATCCGAAATAATGACGTCATACTTATTACGTTTTACTTTAGTCAGACAATCTAAGCCATCTGTCGCTTCGTCTACTTTGTATTTCTCAAACTCTAAAATATCTCTGAGCGTACGACGAATTGGAGATTCGTCATCAACAATTAAAATTCTTGCCATTTTCAAATGTAGTATTAATCAGTCGTAAATATTTGGTAAAACATTGGTATCTAAACAGTTACGTTATTGATTTGAATTAATTTTTCTAATAAAATACTAATATAAAAACATTAAAACTGTTTTTATAGAAAGGTTACTGATTTTATAAACAAAAATCAGACTAAAATTCTGTTATTCTATTTTTATACAGATGAAAATTCTTTTGGTTCTGTATTATATAAGGATTCATAAATGCTTTTTAATCTTATTCGTCAAAATATTGTTTAGTATAAAAAACGTACTTTTGTACAAAATTTGAATTAGATAATAATTATTAAAATAACGAATACGAAATGACGAAAAAACAACGAGTTTCATTTGCAAACTTTTTGAATAGATTTGAGGAAGTTGAGTTACCAATTTCGATTGGAACAGAAACACATTTGGACTTTAGCAGTCAAAATAATCCTTTACCAGTAGCGATGATTGATAAGTTTTTGATTAAAACCGGTGTGATGATGGAATTAGATGAGTTTACGGAAGTTGTTCCTGTAATGAAGATTCCAAATACAGATGGTTTTCATGCTGTCATTGTCTGGAAAGCGGGATTAATGAAATATGAATATTGGTTGATGACTTTTGACAAAATGGAACGTCTAATTGATAAAAGAAATATTGCGGGAACTAAAGTTATCAATAACTTGTTGCTTCATGCAGTTGTTTCTGTTACAGAACAATGGGAAATTCATGTAATCCAAAACGGACGTGCGGCTGATGATGAAAATAATTATGACCCAACAAAAAGCCTTCGTTATCAATTCCAAATCCTTCAAGATGGATTTATTCAAGAAGAAGAACCTGATGAACTTTGGTAAAGATGAACTATAATTAATTTACAGTTAGAATTGGATTTAAGCAGATTATTTTGTATAATATTGAATGAAATATAGTCACAAGGTGACTTTGAGTCACCTTATGACTTGGATTATATTTACAATCAACAATAAATCAACACCCAGATTTCCTCACAATATTCCGAAAAATCGGATAACAACTATTTTTATTAACAAACACAAACATATCAGTGAAACCTACTAATCACTGATTACTAATCACCCCCGAGATTTCGGGACAAGTAAAATTTAAATGAGAAAAACGAAAAATTCTAACAAGACAGGAAAATTAAACCCAAACGATTTGAAAAGAAGTATTTTAGCCTTATTTCGCAGACAATCCAAAAAACGTTACAACGCTAAACAGATTCAGAAAAAATTAAAAATCAAGAATACGAAAGATTCGATTCAAGATGCTTTAGATAAATTAGAAGGCAATCAGCAAATCGTTGCTTTATCAAAAGAGAAATACAAACTTAATAAGCAAAACGTAGAAAAAAGCGAAACTTCCGTTTCAATCGGTTATGTAGATATGACTCGAAATGGTTCTGCTTATATTATTTGTGAGGATTTGGAAGATGATATTTATGTACCATCTCGCAAGTTAAATTATGCCTTAAATGGTGATAAAGTCGAGGTCAAATTCTCAAAAGAATCTGGTAGAAATCGCATAAATGGCGAAATCATCAGCGTTTTGGAACGCAAAACAGCATACTTTATCGGAACATTGAAATTGTCCAGTCGTTTTGGTTTTGTGATTCCTGATAATCAAAATATGTACACCGATATTTATGTACCGTTAGAAGATTTGAATGGTGCAAAAAATGGTGATAAAGTCGTAACACGAGTTGTCAAATGGCAAACGGCAAAAGTCAAAAGTCCAATTGGAATCATTACAGAATCACTCGGAAAAGCAGGAAGCAGCGACATCGAAATGAAGTCAATTTTGATTCAAAATGGCTTTGAATTGTCGTTTCCACCAGAAGTAATGGAAGAGTCGGAAGCCTTATCAGAAAAGATTTCGGCTGCTGAAATTGCTCGTCGTCGTGACTTCCGTGATGTATTGACATTTACGATTGATCCAGATACAGCAAAGGATTTTGATGATGCGTTATCGTTAGAATATTTGAATAATGGACATTATGAAGTTGGAATTCATATTGCAGATGTGACACATTATGTACGTGAAGGTTCGGCTTTGGATAAAGAAGCATACAAACGCTCAACTTCGGTTTATTTAGTAGATAGAGTTTTGCCAATGTTGCCAGAGAAAATCTCGAATGTCTTGTGTTCATTGCGTCCGAACGAAGAAAAACTAACGTTTTCAGCCGTTTTTACATTTGATAAAAATGATAAAATTATTAAAGAATGGTTCGGAAAAGGTGTTATATTTTCGGATAGAAGATTCACTTATGGCGAAGCTCAAGAAATCTTAGAAGCTGGTGAAGGTGAATTAGCAGCCGAATTGAAAAAGCTGAATTTGTTATCTAAAAAATTGCGTAAGCAACGTTTTAAAGAAGGTTCGGTGGATTTCGATATGCCAGAAGTGAAGTTTGTTTTGGATGATGAAGGTGTTCCCGTTTCGGTTTATGTAAAGGAACGCAAAGACTCGAATATGTTGATTGAGGATTTTATGTTGTTGGCAAATCGTCGTGTCGCAGCGAAGATTGGAAAACATGAAAATGCTGTTCCGTTTGTGTATCGTATTCACGATTCGCCAGACTTGATGAAAGTCGGTGATTTTGTGAAATTTGCGAATGCTTTAGGTTACAAAATGAACATTCAAACGCCAGACCAAATTGCGAAAGCATACACACAACTATTGCAAGACACGAAAACTCGTCCAGAGCTGAAAGTCTTAGAACCGTTGGCGATTCGTACAATGTCGAAAGCCGTTTATAGTTCGGAGAATATCGGACATTATGGTTTAGGTTTTCAATATTATTCTCACTTTACGTCGCCGATTCGTCGTTATGCGGATGTTTTGGTACATCGTATTTTTGAGAAAAATTTGAAGCAACGTTATGCTGTAAAGCAAGGCGAATTGGAAGAAATGTGTAATCATATTTCAAAACAAGAACGCAAAGCAACAGATTCTGAACGTCAATCGGTGAAATATAAACAGGTTGAGTTTATGACAAAACGCATCGGTGAAGTATTTACTGGTGTGATTTCGGGAATGATTGATAAAGGATTTTTTGTCGAATTAACTGATAATTTCTGTGAAGGAATGGTCACGTTTGCAACGTTGACAGAATCGTATCAATTGGACGAAAGTCGATTATTTGCGGTTGGTAATATTACGAATCAAAAAATAAAAATGGGCGATGTCGTTCGTGTGCGTATCGTGAGTGCGAATTTGCAAACTCGGAAGATTGATATGGAATTGGCGGACGAAGAATAAGCGTTGTCCGTTTTCAGTGATAAAAAAGGCGAAATCTCGATTTGAGGTTTCGCCTTTCGTGTTTTTAATCTTTATCATATTCAATCAAAAATTCCACTTCCGAAAATAATTCCTCACCAACAAAAATCCGTTTAGCGGTTTTATTTCCATAATCATCATACTCGAAAACTTCCGTATAAGTAATTGGAAACGAATAATAATTCTTTAATTGATAAGGCATCCAAGTTTTTAGATAAGCACTTTGACCGTTAGTTTCGACGGTGATTGTTTGGATTTTATTATCAATATATTCAAAACTAACATTTCTATAAAGGTTATCAAAAATGACTTTCATCTTTTCTAATTGATGATTTCCATTGTAGAAATATTGCGTTTTTTGAAATAGATTTTTCGTGCGATTATTAGAAGTAACAATAGAATCAGCAATTAAATTATGATTTTCATCAAATTCAAATTGCTTATAATCCATCAACATTTCGGGAGCGATTCTACCCATATATTCTTGTATGATTGAGATGTTTCCATTGTCATCATAAGTAAAAATTTTAGGAATCGAACTGTTTTTTAATGCTGTAAGTTGCTTATTATTGTTGTATTCATAGGTTTCAACTCCGACACCAAAATTGGTTTTTCGTTCAATAGCAATCAACCCTAAATTATCATCATATTTAAACGTCACTTCAAAAACTTCTGTAGAATCAATTTTTCCTTGTTTGATTTTGCTATAAACTTGTCGAGTCGTAATAATTCGCTTTTTGTCGTCGTATTCGTAATAATTTTTAGTGGAATATTTTGGATAAGCAATTACCCAATTATTTAATGTTTGATTGTCGTTGTACGTCATTGTTGTCGTGTATTCTGGTTGATTATTACGATACGAAATCGTTTTCATTTTCAAACCATTTTCAAAATATTCAATCTGCGAAGTATCTGACCGAAAGCCATTATATTTCTTTTTGTGAATAATGACAATTGATTTCATTTTAGAATAATCGTTATTGTCCGCAAAATAAACGGCTTGATAAGGATTTGGCTCAATCGCTTTATCTGGTCGTTCGACCGTTGAGTTTTGAGCAAAAGTCAGTAAAGGCAAAAAGCAAAGTAATACAATCAATAGCTTCATAATTTATAGCTTTTAAAAGGAACATTCTTTTAATAATTCGATAACTTCTTCTCGATGCAATCGAATGTAATTCAATCGTTTATCTTCAATTTTCATTGTAATTAAATTGTTTTTAAATATTTCTTCGCAATTTTTCAAAAAACGAACTTCATTTAAAATATCACTATTTCTGTCATGTAAAATAATCGTTTTTCGCATCAAATCATTTAGTACCGACAATTCAAATTTTTCATAAATATTGAAATAATGTTGTAACTGCGTACTATCAATACGGGTGACCAAATTCCGCATTCCAATATCATAAGCCGTTTGTTCAAAGAACCAACTATCATAAATTATGTCTAAAACAGAAGTATCGGTCAAGTTCGAATCATCTGCTTTACATTGAATGATATAATCATACAATTCATCATTTGATAAAGCGTCATAATCCATAATTTTTGCTAACTCAATTTTTCCATAAGGAAAAAGTGTTGAACAATTATCCAATAATAAATTTCCATTATAAGCAAAGCCAGTCGGATCAACAAAAAAGGCTTCTAAAGTGAAATATTCCCAATCATATTCAGGTGTTATTTCAAAAGTATATTCTTGCCAATCGTTGTGGTCAATCGGTACAGATTCCGCTAATAATTGTCCTTGATGACAACTCATGCTTCCGCCCCAAATACGTAAAACAACAGGTTTGTTAAAGTTTTCTTCAAAGTAATTTGTTTTCGAAAGACTAATATAATTTTCAGCTAACGCTAAGTAAATGCTAAATTGATATTGCACATTTCGCCTCATCGGCTTTTCTAATACTTGACCAATTGCTTCCCAACTATTATCTGCTCGAACTATCATTCCGACGTAAGTCGGCTCATGATAAGACGAATGATTGACTTTAAAAAAATCAGAAAATCCGCTATGAATATCGGGAGGAGAATAGCCGTTTGTACCACAATTAAACCAATCTTTTGGAACGGTACTATGTGCTGCAATATCTTCAAATGAAGGGTTTGACAACTTAATTTCGGTTTGTCCAAAAAGTAAAGTTCCAATAAAAAGAATCATAATTGTCAAATGGATTTTCATAATAATTAGGTTTTAAAACTCAATTTATTGAATTTCCTTTTTTTGGTAAGTCAATATTTCTGCTTCATTAACTTGCTTAGTTTCATGATATTCCAAATCCCAAAGTGTCGTAATGTGTTCGATGACAAGTGGTAATTGTTTGGCATCATCAAGCCAAATTGTGTGTTCATCAACTGTTAAAGTGACCGTATCATCCATTACTTTGACAATAAAATCGACAGAAAGATCATTTTCAAAATTAAATTTTCGTATTTTTTTATTAAAATAAGTAACGATTAGACCTTTTTTTTCAAATACAATTTTTTGAGCACCTTTGATTTTGATAATAAACGGAATTTGTGAAGCAGCAATAGCCAAAGCGATAACGGCAAGGTCGTCATAAATGCCTAAAATCATTAATACTATTGAAAGTATAAGACTAACAATAGAGACAATCGTTCCTCCCAAATGCTCCCTTGAAAACAATCGATTTTTAAACGATGGTTTTGGGTAAAAGACTTCTAATTCTTTAGACGGTAGAATTTGTATTTGTGCTTGTGGTAAATTGGATTTTGTCATAAGAAAGATTGAACACGAATTATCACAAATTATACGAATTTGTTTTCCATAAAATTTGTGATAATTCGTGTCAAAACTAAGAGAAATTAACGACACTAACTTCAGCAACACTCAAAGCTACGGAAGTGCCACGGTTATTGGAACAAACTTTTATTTTTCCACCAATTTTATTTGCTCGACTATAAATATTTTTCAATCCATCACCATCATATTCATCCGTTGCATTAAAACCAACACCATTATCTTGAAGTTTAAATTCTAAATTATTATTGTCATTTTTAATCGTCAAACAAACTGAAGTACAATCCGAATGTTTTAATGAATTGTTCATTAATTCCTTAAAAATCAATAAAATATGTCGTTTATATTCCATCGGAATTTGGATATTTTCTAAACTTTCATCAATACCTTCTGATTTGAATTGAACACCAGTTTGGTCAAATAATTCGTCTCCAAAATCTTTGAGTTGAAGGAATAAATCTTGCACTGTATCTTGTTCGGGGTTCAATGCCCAAATCAAATCTTTCATCGAATGATATAAACTTCCTGCAGTATCACTGACTTTATCCAAATACGGTGCAACTTCGTGATAATGTCCATTCAGTTTAGATTTTGTCAACTCCGTAAACATCGAAATTACGGTCAATTTACTACCTAATTCATCATGAAAATCCTGAGCTGCATTCTTACGAACTCGCTCAATTTCTGCCAATTTTTGCATTTTATCCAAATAACGAATGTGATAAACTGCCCAAAACAAGAAACTAATCAATCCTAAAATTAATAATAAAAAACCCCAAGATTGCCAAAACGGTGCTTCGATAATTATCTCCACAGCATCACCAACAACATTCATCGCACCATCACGATTTTTGGCTAAAATTCGTAACGTATAAGTTCCTGCACCTAATTGTGTGAAGTTGACTTGTCGAGTATTTCCCAACGAAATCAAATCATCATCGCCTTCACTTTCCAAGCGATAAAAATATTCAACATCAGTCGGATACAACAAATCCAAACCGATAAATTGCACCGAAAAAGAATTGTTCGAATATTTTAATTGAATCGTATTCTCCGTTAGTAGGTTATAGGTTTTATTTGGCGTTTCTAATTGTGTCAAAAGCACTTTTGGAGCCTTTGTTTCCATCTCTATTTCAGATGGATAAAAACTGGTATAACCATTGATTCCACCAAAAAATAACTCACCATCTTCAGCTTGAAAATAAGAACGCCCATTAAATTCATTACTTTGCAAACCATCTTTTATATCAAAATTCGCAAAGGTTTCATTCTCAATATGAAAGCGAGACAAACCACGATTTGTACTCAACCAAAGGTGATGGTCATCATTGATAACAGTATAGACCAAGTTGTTTGCCAAACCTTCTTCTTCACCGTAAGATTTGAACTCTATTCCTTTTTTTGTATTAATAACATTGACTAATGCACTATGTGTTCCGAGCCAAACACCACCATTTGTATCTTCACAAATGGATGTAATTCGTTCACTAATTAAACTTTTTTTATCATTTGGATTATGCTTAAATATTTGTCCTTTTTTTTGCTGTAAATGTTGCCAAAACTCATTCTTAACATCAGTGAATACAACCAAACCATGTGTTGTACCAATCCACCAATTCGCTTGTTTATCTTTTAGAATATGTCGAACTTGATAACCAAACTCTTCGCTTCCATCAGCATCAATTACAATCGGTTTTTCTGCCAAAGTTTCCGTTTCCAAATCAAATACATTGATACCCAACCAACTTCCCAAATACAACTTATTGGCATCTTCATAAATCGAAAAAACCCCTCGTTCAGTTTCATTTTCTACACGATACAATTTACCGACAAAGTTTTTCCCTTGTTGTTTGAGTTTCAATAAACCCATTCCTGAACCTAACCAGATTTGTTCCTTAGAATCTTTAAAAATAGTTGTAATTCTATTTGGTATAAAATCATCTTTTTGACCAATAATAGGAATTTTCTCAATCAAACGATAACGCTCATTTTTACGATCATAACGAAGCAATCCCGAAGTTGTATTTAACCATAAAATATTGCTATTTTCTTTTAGCATTAAATGTACAGAAGCACCAATTTTTTGACCAATTTTTGAAGAGTTTAAATAATTAGTCGCAAAGCGTTTTTTACGTTCGTACATCTGACCGATTCCCGACAAATATGTTCCTAACCAATACAAACCTTCATGGTGATTGTCCTCGAAAATATGAAAAATCATATTATCATGCAATGAATTAATGCCATTATCTTTGTGTTCATAAAGTATTGGTTTTTCGTATTGTTCGTTATTATATTTTACAATAAAAATTCCGTGATAAGTACCGATTAAGAGTTCATTTTTTTGATTTAAATGTAAATCATTGATTGTGATATGTTCCTGTTTTTGTAATAAAGAAACGGTGGTAAAAATACCATTTTCTAATATTTGCAAATCTTTTGCTGTACCAATCCAAATTCTACCTAAAGCATCTTCTTGAATTGCCCTAATTGTATTATTTGTTAAATTATTTTTCGATTGTTTATCATCTTTTTGCCAATAATTTTTTTCAATTAACTCAATCCCTTTTTGAGTATTTTTAATTTGAAATTGAAACAATCCATTCGGTGTTCCTAACCATAAATTATTTTGACTGTCTACAAATAGTTCATTCACATAATTAATATCAGGAAACGAACGAGCTAAGTTCGGATTATACTGAAAGTTTTTAAAAGAGATTTTTCCTTTTTTTTGAATAACTAAATTCAAACCATTCGTCGTACCTACCCAAACACGACCATTTTTATCCGTGTATATTTTAGTAATGTTATTATTTGAAAGCGTGTTTTTATTTTTAGAATGATAGAACCTTGAAAACGTTTCATTTTCGGGATGAAATAAATGCAAACCTTCATTCATTGTACCGACCCAAAGTTGATTGTTTTTGTCTACTGAAATCGCTGTGATAAAATTTTCTGCCAAGGAAGAAGAATCGAAAGGAATGTTTTTATAAATCGTAAACTCATTGCCATCAAAGCGATTCAAGCCATCTTGAGTTCCCAACCACAAAAAACCATTTTCATCTTGTCCAATTGCATTAATACTACTTTGCGATAAACCTTCCGCCAATGAAATTTGCTTAAAGTGATAATCTTGTGCTGATAGCCACATCGGAATAAGTAGCCACATTAGTGAAAAAGAAAGTTTCATAATTATTCGTTTTAGTTAGTTGATATTTTGTAGTTGCAATTTGTAGATTAATAAGATAGGACAACTTAAAAGTAAGTACAAAAGGTACTTTTTTATGATTTCGTTTTATGCAACAATATACTAATGTATTTATAAAGAAAGCCTACACAATTGAGTAAATAACACTTTTTAACTGGTTGAAATAGCTATTTTTTGTTAAAATCATAATACGATACACCAAGAAAACAATCCTTCACATCTAACCGAATTATAAAAGCAAATGTGTTTTGAAAAAATGCAAAATTTGCCACAAAAATGGATTTCAGGCAAACAAGGAAACGAAAACGTAAGAGTTCAATTTAATTTACCGATTCGTTTTAGATTAGAAAATTAGAGATTGGTGTAAAATGAGTTTTCTAAAAAAAAAATAAAAAATTTACGATTCATACACACCAAAACTGAAATCACTTACATCTAATAAGCGAAACACACAACGAAAAGACGTTGTAAAGTAAGTAGAACCAATGTTTCGATGAGGAATACTGTATAACTTATACTTAAAGATGTTCTTTGGAAAATTGTTGAAATGTCTTAAAATCTTCAAAACCTATGTGGTTTTAAAAAGATTAATTTAGATTTTTATAAATTCTATAAAAAAAGATTAATTTTGGGCAAATTCTGTCATTGACAAGATTTTAGACTATTATCAAAGTAATTTTCCTAACAAAAACTAATTTTTAAATTTTATGGAATTTCCCCAAAATTTAAAATACACTGAAGAACATGAATGGATTCGTGTTGAAGATGATGTAGCAATTATTGGAATCACAGAATACGCACAAGGCGAATTAGGTGATATCGTTTATGTTGAAGTAGAAACTTTAGATGAAACTTTAGCAAAAGATGATGTATTTGGTTCTGTAGAAGCAGTAAAGACTGTCTCTGATTTATATATGCCTGTTTCAGGCAAAGTCATCGAGTTTAATGAAGGCTTGGAAGAAGCACCTGAAATTGTAAACGAAGATCCTTATGGTAAAGGTTGGATGATTAAAGTAAAAATGAGTGATTTATCAGAATTAGAAGGATTAATGGATGCCGAAGCTTACAAAGCATCAATCGGATAATGATTACTCAACATAAGTTTTATATTCCAGCGATACTTTGGGCGGTAAGTATTTTATATTTATCTGCTTTTCCTGGGCCACAAATTGATTTAAATTTCAAATTTTTAGCACCAGATAAAGTATCACATTTTGCCGCTTATGGATTATTGTCTGTATTAATCGGTTGGGGATATTTCAAACAACATCAACCCCGAGTAATCGGGACAAGCAAATTATCAAATCAAGTATTTTTGGTAATATTAGTCATAGGATTTACTTATGGCGTATTAATGGAATTAATGCAGTATTTATTTTTACCTAATAGATACTTTGAATATGGCGATATGCTCGCCAATTTTATAGGAAGTTTTTTTGGATTATTATTAATCCGAATTTATTGTTTAAATATTAAATAGCTGAACTATGGATTTTTCAATCACGGGTCAAACTTTTGGAATAGGGCTTTTAGCCATTGCATTAGTGACTATCGGAGTTGTTTTCTTGGTTCGTACTATGATGGGTTCAAAATCAGGTAGCCTTTCAGAAAAGTACAAAGGAACAGCTTCAGCATCGATGAAAAAGTATCCGGAAGCTAACGTATTCAATTTAAGCAGTGTTTTCTGGCGTCTCGGTTTAGTTAGTGCAGTTGGTTTAGCAATCTTAGCTTTCAGCTGGACAACTTACGAGGAGAAAGTTGACCTGACAGGATATTCGTTAGAATTACCAGATGACATCGAAATCGAACCGCCACGTACTGCGGAACCACCACCACCACCGCCACCGCCACCACCTCCAGTAATTGAGGAAGTGCCAGATGACGAGCCTTTAGAAGATCCTCCAAAGTTTAAGGATCAAACGGTAACAAAGGATATGACAAACAAACCTGCTCCAAAGCCAAAAGCGAAGCCGAAGCCAAAACCAAAGCCGAAGCCAAAGCCAAAGCCAAAAAAGGAGAAGGTTGATAAAATCTTCCAAGTTGTTGAGCAAATGCCTCGTTTCCCAGGTTGTGAAGATGCAGGAGGAAGTGATGCAGAGAAAAAAGCTTGTGCGGACAAGAAAATGTTAGAATACATCTACAAAAACATTAAGTATCCAACAATCGCTCGTGAAAACGGTGTTGAAGGAACGGCTGTAGTCAGCTTTGTTGTGGAAAAAGATGGTTCTATTACAGATGCTAAAATCATTCGTGACCCAGGAGCGGGAACAGGTGATGAAGCATTAAGAGTTGTCGAAAAAATGAACACTTTAGCAGCTAAATGGACACCAGGAAAACAGCGTAATGAGTCTGTTCGTGTACAATTTAATTTGCCAGTTCGTTTCCGCCTTGAGTAATACTAAACTCAATAAAGATTATAAAAAGAGTATCGAATTAATTCGATACTCTTTTTTATTTGTGTGTTTGTGTCGTCCTAAAATAAGGTTATAACAAAAAAGCTACTTTTCGAAAGAAAAGTAGCTTTTTGTAAATTTATATATTTTTAAGTTTAATCTTCTGTAAAGTAATGCATTTCAAAGTTTGAAGGAATAGCAACATCGGTCATAAAATCAGTAATTGGTCGATCATCTAACATATCAACTCTCATATAACGAACTTGATAATCTGTTAAAGTCATTACTTCTTTGATTTCTTCCTTTTGAGAAGCTTTTAATAAGTTAGAGTTTGTGTAGTTACCACCTGTTTGCCAAAAGTTTAATACTAATAATAATGTGAATAAGGCTTTAGTGATTTTTTTTCCAAACACTTTTGTTCCGATAGCAACTAACTTTTTAAATGAAGTATCTTGTTTTATGACTGTTGCTTTTTGTTTTTCGGATATAATTCTTTGTTGCTGAATATCTTCTAAATAATAATCTATATCATTTAATATATTATTCAATGGTGTTGATTTTCCTGTTTTTGAAAAATGTAGTACCATGAAGTGATTAAACTGATGTTCTAAACAAAAATCTAATAACTCTTCTACGGTAGCAGCTAATTCTTCATTATTATCAAAAAAGTCATCCATCAAATATTCCTCATTCTTAGGAATATTATGGAATATATAGTCAATAACTTTTTGACGATTTATCTCAAACCTCGATATGTAATTTTCTCTACTCACTAAATCTCTTTAAGTTCTCTTTAAATTAATTACCGACCCTTAATCTTAAAATTTCTCTTTTAAGCTTTCGTTTAATACGTTGCTTAATAACTCTTGGAGAAGTTTCAATTGGATACATTTCTGTTAGTTCCTGATTAGAATAACCTTCTAAGTGGCTTTTTAGAACATTTTTTTCTAAAGGTTCTAAGACGCGCATTGCCATTTTTAATTCATCATTGACAACGAAGTCATCATTTAAACTATCTTTTCCTTCTAAGGAAAAAAGCGTTTGGATGTTAACTTCTCGATGACGAGTTTGTTGACGAATCAAATCAATTGACCGGTTGCGAACACGCATTTTCAACGCACCTAATATGTTATTAGGATTTGGTCGAAATTTTTCACGACGTAATTCAACAGGTGTTTCCAACAATTTTATCATGACATCTTGTACGGCATCTTTAGCTTTACTGACATCATTTAGGATAGCTGAGGCAAAATGAATAAGATTATCTCCAAAAAGCACGAAGAAATTTTCGATGCTTAAATTATCTCCTTCATAATAGCCATCTATCAATTGTTGTATTTGGTCTTGATTTTTCATTGAGTCATTATTGGACGTTTCATTCATTTGTCGCTATAATTGTCTAATAATCACAGTTAGGAGTGAAATTTGATTATTTTTGATTGAATTTTGCATTATCTAACGTTAAATATAGGCATTTGATTTTATTATTGTTATAATAATAATTATTTTTTGTGATAAAATAACATAGTCAAACGCCTTATTATTTGATAGTAATAATGTAGTTACAATTATTTTATAATTAATTAGGATATAGATTTTGTATAATAAATATACCTTATTAATTTGGACGGATTCAATTATAGATTGATTTACATATTCAAACTAAAAACCAAGAAACGAACTGTAAATACATAAGTTGTAGACTTTATAGTTTTTGTAGATTATCGTTTTCTAATAATATAAATACTTTAATTATGCTTAAAAATACAATAAAACGATTGAAATATTTAATAGCCGTAGTTGTAGCTATTAGTACATTAGTTACTTTTAGTAGTTGTGAACAAGAGAAAACACCAGATATTGTATTGTGGCAAGCAACCGATCCTGTCAAACTTAATCCAATGACAGCAACTGATGCTGGTTCTCGTAGAATTATTGAACGAATTTTTCAATCATTACTACAGGTAGATTATTTTACTTATGAATTAGTACCAGTATTAGTTAAATCTCGTCCTGTGATTGAAGAAATAAATGATAGTACAGTTGCTATGAATTTTGAAATTAGAGATGAAGCTATTTGGGATGATACAGGTGAACCGATTACAGGCGAAGATGTAGATTTTACATTACGACTGATGAAATCGCCTGGTGCGGCAAAAAGTTCAATTAGATTGTATTTTGACTATATTAAGGAGATACAAATAGATGAAACAAATAAGAAAAAATTCACTATTATTTGTGAGCCGTATATGATTATGGAGTCGACTCTAACAAATATGATGATAATGCCGAAGCATATTTATGATCCTGAAAATATTTTGGCAGATTTCACCGTAAAGGAACTAACACAGAATAGTAAAGCCTTGGCAGAAAATAGTGAATTGAAACGTTATGCACAGTTTTTTAATAAGCTTGATTTTCAGAAAAATATCGTTGTAGGTTCTGGTCCTTATACCTTAGCCTCTTGGGAAGATAAGCAAAAAGTAACCTTGAAGTTGAAGGAAAACTGGTGGGGAAATAATATGGAAAAAGGGAATAGCTGGTTAAAAGCAACACCGAAAAAATTGATTTTTAAAACGATTCCTGATATGAATACGGCTGTTACTGCTTTGGAAGTAGAGGAGTTAGATGTGATGAGCCGTATACCGCCTCGAAGATTTGTAGAAGAGTTACGAAAGGATTCCAGTTTTATTAATACTTTTCATAATGGAACACCGCTGCAATTTACGTACTCTTATATAGGAATGAAAACTGACAACGATAAGTTAGGCGATGTACAAACTCGTAAAGCTTTGCGACATTTAATGGATGCGAAAGAGTATTCTGACAGAGTATTTTTTGGTTTGAGCGAACGTGTTTCTACATTTATACATCCATCAAAAAAGAAGTTTATTAATGAAAATTTAATATTACCAGATTATAATGTAGAAAAAGCACAGCAGTTATTAACGAAAGCAGGCTGGTCAGATAGCAATCAAGATGGTATTTTGGATAAAATGATTAATGGAGAACGTACAGATTTTAAAATCGAAGTATTATATCCTAATGTAGCAAAAACCAGTGAGGAAGGGGTTTTGTTATTTAAAAATACTTGTGAAGAAGCAGGCATAAAGATTATTCCTGTGGCATTAGACTTCAATGTGTTTTTAAAAAAATTAGGAGCAAGAGATTTTGAAATGTATTTTGGATTGTGGGCAGCTGCTGTTGTTGAGTCTGATCCTTCACAGGTTTGGCATACAAATTCTATAGGCAATGGGCATAACTATACAGGTTTTGGTAATCCAGAGAGTGATAAAATTTTAGAGGATTTACAAAAAGAATTAGATGAGGATAAACGTGCTATTCTGTACAAAAAGTTACAGCAAATTATTGATGATGAAGCACCTTATATTTTCTTAACTGCAACTCGTAATAGAGTCGCAGTACATAAACGAATCATAGACCCTAATTTCTCCTCAATGGGAGATGGTTATTGGTCTTCAGGGTTTAAATTAGAGGTAAATCAATAAATGTAGTTTAAGTAGTTTGGTAGTTTAAGTAGTTTAAGTAGTTTTTATAACTACCAAACTACTTAAACTACTTAAACTAAAAGAGAAGATGTTAAGAAAAATCGGAATTGTCATTTTGTTTTTGGGAGTCATTTGGAGTTGTAATCGAGCGGAGTACAAATGTGAGGACTGTGTTGTCCAATATGCAGCATCAGATCCAAAACAATTAACACCTTTCAATGCAACAGACCCGACAGCTTCGATTATCTTTAATCATATTTTTCAAACATTGATTCATTTTGATTACCAAACTAATCAATTAATACCTGTTTTAGCCAAAACACTACCAACTATTAAAACTACCAAAGATGGTAAAATTGAAGTACAATTTGAAATACACGAAACTGCTAACTGGGATGACGGAACTGCAATCACGGGCGAAGATGTTGCATTTTCATTGAAAGTTATTAAATGTCCTTTTACCGATAATCAATATTTGAAAACTCAATTTAGTATCATTGAACGTATTAATATTAGTAAAGATAATCCAAAGCGATTTTCAATTATTTTTAGTGAACCAACAATGATGGTAGAAAACCTATTGACTGATTTGTATATTTTGCCAAAGCAAATTTATGATTCAGAAGGACTTTTAAATACTTATAGTGTTTTTGAACTTTCTTATAAGTCTGAATCCGAATTACAAGACGAAAAGTTGATTGAGTTTGGAGAATTATATAACAGTACAAAATTTCAAAAAGAAATTGTCAATGGTTCAGGCGCATATCGTTTAGCAACTTGGAACTCTAACACACGAGTAATATTAGAACGAAAAGAAAATTGGTGGGGAAAGAATTTGAATCAAAATAATCAATGGTTTCAGGCTAATCTAAAAGAGTTGGTATTTGAAATTTTGGATGATTCATATGATGGTTATAAAATGCTAAGACGAGAACACATTGATGTAATGAATGATATGCCTATCGTTAAATTTGCTCAAAATTGGTATCCTGACTCATCTGATTATCGACAAAAATACCACGTTTTCACTGCACCAACGTATGCATATGATTATATTGGTATCAATTTGAAATCGCCAAAATTAAGTGATATAAATGTTCGACAAGCATTGGCACATTTAATGGATATTGATAAATTGATAGATGAAGCATGTTATGGTTTTGCAGATAAAGTGATGAGTTTTACGCATCCGAGTTTAGAAGAACTACAAAATACAACCTTGCAACCGTATGAATATAACTTAATTTGGGCAGATTCACTATTGAATCTTGCAGGTTGGCAAGATTTAGATTCTAATGGAGTTCGAGAAAAGGTTTTTGTCATAGATTCAGTTGAAGAAGTCATTAATTTTAGGTTGATTATTAATTATAATATTGGTAACGAACGTAGAAAAATTGCCTGTGAATTGTTGCAAGAAGCAGCAGCAAAAATTGGTGTTGAAATAGTAGTTGAACCTTTAGAATTAGTAAGCTTATTAGAAAATTTAAAAACGAATCAATTCGATTTATATGTTGGAGGTTGGGTTGCTTCCCCAAAATTGTCAGACCCAAAAGAAATATGGCACACAGAGTCTGCAAATGGAGGCTCAAATTATGTCTATTTTGGTAATGAAGAAAGTGATGAAGTTATTGATGAAATGCGTCAAGAGATGAACCCTAAAAAACGAGCAGGATTGTATTGTCAATTACATCAAATGATTCACAACGAAATTCCATATATTTTCCTAATTTCACAGCAGAAAAGAATTGTTATTGATAAAAAATTTCAACATGTATATGGTTGTGGAATGAATCCTGGTTATTGGACACCTGGGTTTACGTATGAGTAACCAACCTAAAAAATAGAACTAACTAACTAAATCAAACTATGCTCACTCGTTATATCTTTAAACGAATATTAATTTTTATTCCAACGTTATTTATTATCTCGCTGGTCATTTTTTTTCTGGATAAAAATATGCCAGATGATCCTGTGTGGCGAGGTATGAATAACGATGATATGATGAATCAAAGTCATTATGAGGAACGTTGGAAAGCTTTTAACCTCAATTATCCGAATTTCTATTGTTCATTTACGGCACAACATCAACCTGATACTTTATATAAAATTCCTCAAAAATATAAGAAAGTATTATTGAGTGAATTGTTAGAAAAAACAGCAAACTGGGAAGCAACACAAACTTACTTTCAAGCCATCGAAAGTATGGATAAAACGATACAATCAACTCAAAGAGATACTACAAATGCAGACGCATTGATTGATTTAAAAAAGTCGATTTTCGCATTATATAGAACCTCAAAAAAGGATGAAATCAATAGTGAGATTGATGAAATTAATAATATTGTAACTGAAACTACTACATTAAATCCTTTAATTACAACGGCTAAAAACTTAAAAAAAGAATATCAAAATTATCTTAATAATTCGACAAATTGGAAAAAATACATTCCGTCGTTTCGATGGAACGGAATACAAAATCAATATCATATCTGGATTTTTGGTAATCATCCTTGGATTGAAAAATCAGAAGTTATTGTTGATATTGTAAACAAGGAATTGAAAACAACGGTTTCTAATCATAGTTTCACAGCAAGTTCGACTGGATATTATCGAGTGAATCTAAGAACGAATTTAGAAAGCAATGAGGGAAGTGTAAAAACAAAATCATTAAAAACAAAGAAAGTATTTGATATTGGTGTCAACCGAAATCCCACAAAATATACAATAGAAGAATTGGCGAAAGCCAAATTTATTGTGCCTGCCGAAAAAGGCGAAATCATTCCTATTGTACTGAATGCAACGAATTATACAACGATTAATAAATTAAAATATACTTATGATTTAGAAATCGAACGACTATTAAATTATAATCCAGCAAAACAATCAAAAGGTTTTATTCGATTTGATTTTGGCAAGAACTATCAATTGCAATCAGTGGCAGAAGTCATTAAAGGTGGTGTTTTTTGGACAGTCGTTTTGAGTTTATTGTCGATTGTGTTGACTTATATTATTGCTATTCCAATCGGTGTATATTCATCAAGACGAAAAGGTACAAAGATTGATAATATTATATCAACGTTCCTTTTTATGCTGTATTCGTTACCTAATTTTTGGGTTGCGACCTTATTGATTGTCTTTATTTGTGCTGGTTTAGGTTGGTTTCCTGTCTTTGGTTTAGGCGATATTCCGGAAGGTGCAACCATGTTTCAAACTTTTCAAATACGGGCATATCACTTGATTATACCACTTTTTTGTTGGACTTATCCGAGTTTAGCATTCTTATCAAGACAAATGCGTGGTGGAATGTTAGCCACACTAAGTCAAGATTTTATCCGAACGGCAAGAGCAAAAGGTTTAGAAGAAAAAACGGTCATTTGGAAACATGGATTTCGTAATTCACTTTTACCGATTATTACGCTTTTCGCAAATGTTTTTCCTCGAATGGTTTCAGGGTCGATTGTAATAGAAGTCATTTTTGGAATACCAGGAATGGGCAAAATAATATTGGATGCAATCAGCAGCAATGATTTCCCAACTGTTTTCACGATTGCTATGTTGACCGCTTTATTAACAATGATAGGTTATCTCATCGCAGATATTCTATATGCATTAGTGGATCCGAGAATTAAATATAAGTGATTGAACGATTGTATCACTTTACTGATTGGATGATTGTTTTTTACAAATATTCTACTCATAAACGAAGCGATACAATTATACAATCATACAATCATAAAGGTGTTTTTTAAAAATAAAATAGCAAAACAGGCGAATAAACCGCCGACTTATTGGGAATATGTAAAACGACAGTTTGTGAAGAATAAACGAGCGTTGTATGCTTCTTATGTCGTTATATTTCTGTTATTTATAGGTGTTTTTGCAGATTTTTTAGCGAACGACAAACCGATTGTAATGAAGTACAACGGTCAATGGTATACACCTGTTTTAAAGGAATATGTCGTTGATTTTGGTATGGGAAAATGGTCAAAAGAACTTATTAATGTCAAATGGAAAAATTTAGAAACAGATGTAGCAATCTGGCCACTTATTCCATACAAACCAACGACATATGATAAATCAGTGCCACAATATGCTGTACCGATGACACAAGGTGATAATGGCAAACACTGGATTGGAACGGATAAGTTAGGTCGAGATGTCGCAGCAGGAATGATTCACGGAACTCGAATTGCACTTTCTGTCGGTTTAGTAGCGATGAGTATTGCCTTTATAATTGGAGTCTTTTTGGGAACATTGGCAGGTTTTTATGGCGATGATAAGTTTCGAGTTTCTCGCATTCGGTTGATTTTAAATATATCCTTTTTACCATTCGCATATTTTTATGGATTTATGGTTCGTTCGTATGTGTTGAGCGAAGCGATTTCTACCTCAATTTTCTATTTTTTAATACAATTTTTGTTGAGTTTACTCATTTTTATTGGTGTTTTATTATTACCAAATTTATTAACGATTCCGCTCAAAAAAATTAAAGCACTTGGAAAAAAAATAAAAATTCCATTAGATATTTTATTAACAAGATTTATTGAAATAGTCGTTTCTATTCCTGTTTTAGTATTGATTTTGGTAATAATAGCAATTGCAAAACCATCGATTTATAATGTAATGATAATCATCGGTTTAGTAGGTTGGACAGGAATCGCTCGATTTGTTAGAGCTGAATTATTAAAAATAAGACAATTAGAATACATCGAAGCCACAGAGGCTTTAGGTTATTCAAATATGCGAAAAATGTTTCGACATGCTGTACCGAATGCTTTATCACCAGTATTTATTTCGGTTGCTTTTGGAATTGCTTCAGCGATTTTGATTGAAGCCCTTTTATCCTTTTTAGGAATTGGTGTTCCTGTCGATACGATTACTTGGGGAAAATTATTGAACCTTAGCCGCAGTAATTCTTCTGCTTGGTGGTTAGCTATTTTTCCTGGCTTAGCTATATTTATTACTGTTACCGTTTTTAATTTGATTGGTGAAGGATTGACTGACGCACTTGATCCGAAGTTGAAAAAATAAGTTGAAAATGTTTGGAAGACATTTTTAAAATGTCTTCCAAATAGAAAAAATTATCCACGTTTTATTTCAGAAGCACATACAAAATCCGTTGTTTCTATATTCGCAGAATTGGCCATTTCATCAAACAAACCATGAACATTTGTAAATTTATTATAACCTCTGGCTTTCAGAATAGAAATAGTTACAGTTGAGCGATAACCACTACGACAATGCACAAAATAATGCTTAGTCTTATCAATTTCACTCAAGTGATTATTAATAAAATTTAAAGGAAAATGTTGAGCAGTTTGAATATGTTCAGCTTCCCATTCGCCTGGTTTACGAACATCCAAAATATTCAAATCTTTTGAGTATTGATTAATAAAATCAGCCGTTGTAATTGTTTTAATAGTATCAATTTCACGATTGTCCGTTCTCCAAGTCTCAAATCCACCTTCTAAATATCCAATCGCATTATCATAACCAACTCTCGCCAAACGCTTCACGGTTTCTTCCTCACGATCTTCAGGAGCGACAATCAAAATAGTTTGTTTCAAATCTGGAATCAATGCACCAACCCAAGGAGCAAAACTCCCATCAATTCCAATAAAAATTGAATTTGGAATAAACCCTTTGATAAATTCTTTTTTATCACGAACATCTAAAATCAATGCATCTTGTTCATTTGCAGCTGCTTCAAATGCACGAGGCGACAAAGCAACCGCACCTCTTTTCATTACTTCCTCAAAGCTATCATAACCTGTTTTATTTAATGCAGCATTTTTAGCAAAATATTGTGGTGGCGGCAACAAACCATCCGTGACTTCCTCAATAAATTCTACTTTCGTCATATCTGCACGAAGTGCATAATTTGTTGCTTTTTGTTCGCCTAATGTACTCCATGTTTCTGAACTCATGTTCTTGCCACAAGCCGAACCAGCTCCATGAGCAGGATAAACAATAACTTCATCTGGCAACGTCATGATTTTATTCCTCAAAGAATCGTACAACCAACCTGCCAGATCTTCTTTTGTTAAATGGCCTTTCTTTTGTGCCAAATCTGGTCGCCCGACATCACCGATAAACAACGTGTCACCAGTAAAAATTGCATGTTCTTTTCCATTCTCATCCAGTAGTAAATACGTTGTACTTTCTGGTGTGTGTCCTGGTGTATGCAATACTTTAATTGTGACTGCACCTAATTTGAAAACCTCACCATCTTTCGCATCATATTTCTCATATTCGGTTGGTGCATCTGGGCCATAAACGATAATTGCACCTGACTTTTGAGCCAAATCTAAATGTCCAGAAACAAAATCTGCATGAAAGTGTGTTTCAAAAATATATTTAATGATAGCATTATTCGACTTAGCCCTTTCTAAATACGGTTTCGTCTCTCGAAGTGGATCAATAATAGCAACTTCGCCCTCACTTTCGATATAATAAGCACCTTGTGCTAAACAACCCGTATAAATTTGTTCAATATTCATCCTTTCTTATTTTCTATTTTCCTAATGTTTTGTAAAAATACTTAATTTTTTTGAGCGTAATTTCCTATTCCTTTTCCCGATACGTTGATTTTTATGTTTTTGTAACGTTCGTTTGAATATCTGACAATAGCATAACATAAAATAGATAAACAAGTTATTCCCTTAATGTTATCACCATCACATTTGTAATTGTATATTATTAAAAAATTGAAAAAAAAATTAATGAAAGTGTAACTTTTGGAAACGACCTCGTTATGTGTACAAAATAGGAAAACAGTAAAATAAAAATTAACCAACCTACACGTTAAAATACTTTTAGAAAAATCAATTTATTGATTAATTATTTGGAAACTAATTGTTAACCGATTGGTAATTAGACAAGTATGCCTTTATAAACCAACTAAGTAGCTAATTACAAATCACAATTTTGGAAATCATTATGAACTGGAAAAAGCAAATTTTCAGCATGGGAATACTATGTCTTTTAGTGACAGTTTCGTTTGCTCAACCTATTATCACCGAAGCATCAGTACCCGCAAAACGAACTTCAAAAGTCATAGATGGAATCGTAGAGAAAAAAATAATTTCAGAAACACCACCATTAAAATATGACCATATTAGAGAAGCAGATGTGTTTTGGGAAAAGCGAATCTGGCGAGTGTTAGACGTTCGTGAGAAAATGAATAAACCATTTGTGTATCCCGAATCTCCTTTTGTCAATATCATATTAGATGCTGCAAAAAACGGTACGATTGGCGTGTATATGGACGACAAATTCACACAACAAATTTCTCAAAAAGAAGCTCAAACAATGGGTGTCTCGATTGATACCACTGAGATTTTTGATCCAGAGACTTTTGAATCCAAAATGGTGATTACACATAATGTTTTGAATTGGGAAGACATTAAGCGTTTTCGCTTAAAAGAAGTCTGGTTTTTTGATGAAGAAACTTCAACGATGCAAGTTAGAATCATTGGTATTGCTCCGCTTCGTGAAGTTTATGATGAGCAAGGAAACTTCAAATATGAACAACCAATGTTTTGGGCATATTATCCAGAATTAAGAAATACTTTGGCAAGAGAACCAGCGATGAATCCGCTAAATGATGCTGGTCGTATGAGTTGGGATGATATCTTTGAAATGCGTTATTTCTCCAGTTACATCTATAAAGAATCAAATGTTTATGACCGCAGATTGCAGGATTATGCTTCTGGTGTTGATTTGCTATTAGAAGCAGATAAAATCAAAAGCGAGATTTTTAATTTTGAACATGATCTTTGGTCGTTTTAAATCACAAATCGTAACCCAAAAAATGTTTTAGCAAAAATTCGGTTTTTGTGTAGCCCGAGTTAGTTTCGACTAATTCGGGCTTTTTATTTAAAAAAATCGTAACTACTCAGCATTATTGTATTTTAATTGTTGCCACCGTCATAGCGGTTTTCACTACACAACGTAAATTACTCTGTACAACTCTGTGAAAAAACTCCGTGATACTCCGTGATACTCCGTGGGAAATACTTAATTGCTGAATAATAACAAAAAATCGAATTTTTATTAACTTTTAATTTATCTTACTACTGGAAAAAAAGGATTAAATAAAAAAGAACCATAACTTTGAAGTGACAAAACAAAAAAGCGATGGTTCTACAAATAAGTAATAAACTTACGTCATATTTCGGAGAAATAAAAGAGAGTACAGTAAAAAATGCCTTTATCACATTACAGGGTATTTTCAAAGCGAAAA
>JBGCFH010000050.1:0-22330 GCA_045106825.1 Saprospiraceae bacterium
ATTTTCTCCCTACCGAAAGTTCATCCTAATCCTAAAAAAAATCAAGATTCTTCCATCTCATTTACAGCATGGTTTATCTATTTTGTATATTCGTACCCGATAAACCTTCAAGGCACACACCTGCTGCCAACAATACATAAAATGTTCATTGCGAGCAAAAGCTCGCAACGCCATTTATGCGAGACCGTTCTATGCTATTAGAAAAAGCTAAACGCAAAAAAACAACCAATACGTAAACAATTTTTAATCATATATATAATTTTACACTATGAAAATTTTAAAATTAATTCTCTTAGTTTTTAGCGGTCTTTTATTATCCAATTCTATTTTTGCTTACGGTCGAACAGTTCCACTTTCTGATAGAGTACAAAATGCAGAACTTGTTTTTGAGGGAAAAATCGTTGATAGAGAAAGTTTTTGGAATGAAACCCACACAAGAATTTTTACAAAAAATACGGTTGCTGTTTCTCGTATGTTTAAAGGTGAACCTCAACAATTTATTGAGATTATTTCGCAAGGTGGTATTGTCGGAAATGATTTTGAGTTTATTTCTCATGCAACTTCGTTTGAATTAGATGCAGAGGGCGTTTTTTTCTGTAAAAACTTTACAACTCATCACAACGACCATCTTTTGATGATAAATGGTATGTCAGGTTTTATTGTTTATGATAGACAACTTCATGAAACTTACACTAACTACAAATATTTTACTCGAAAAGAACTTATCCGTAATCTTGCTCTTTTAGCAAACGGTGGACAAGAAAATTCAGAAGATGTAACAGGCGTTGAGTATTCTATCCAAAATGTTTCGCTTTCGGGAAACGTTTTGGATTTTGACATCTATGTTGAGGGACTTTGGGGAAGTTATGATTTGACAGAAAGTGAATTATTGATAGAATATGACCCAACAGTTTTAGGGCAAAATGTTCAATCAAATGGTGTTTTATCTATTTCGCCAGGCGTTGTGAGTAGTTCTCCAAATTATAGTTTGTCGGTTAATGACGTTAATCCTGATAGAGTAAGTATCAATGTAAAAGCCTTGAATACAGGTTTTACACTTTATACCATTTCAAGTGTTCCAGAACAATTAGTTCATGTTCAGATTGTTTCACCATCTTTCGGAAATCCAGATATTGAGTTTGATGAAGCAGGGATGCAGCAGTTGAGTGAATATCTTGATGCCAATAGTGGTATTAAAGCTTTTCAACAAGTTTTTGCAGTTGGTAGTATTAATGATATTGGTGGTGCTTTAGTAACTCCACAAATTACAGGATTTTCGCCTGATACTGTTAAAGCAGGAACAGGAGATATTTTGACAATTACAGGAACAGATTTTGGAGCAACTAAAGGGCAAGTAAAGTTTCCTAATGCAGACGATGGTGGACAAACTTATACACAAACACCAACAGGAGATATATTAACTTGGACACCAACAATGATTACGGTCAGAGTTCCTTCTCAATTTGGAGGTTCAAATCCCGCAGGTACAGGTAGATTTGTGGTGGAAACCGCTGCAAGTCAAATAGATACAAGTGGTACTGAACTTGAAGTGCTTTTTGCAATTGGAAATAGTGGTAATACAATTTCCAAACCAATATATCTTGCAGATGCAGAAGATGGTGACGGTGCAGAAGATGGAACATGGACTTTTAGTATTGATACTACAATCAATAACAATCCAAATATAAAGGCAACAGTTGAACAGGCACTATGCGATTGGAATATATTAACAAATATTGAATGGACAATAGATACTATTTCTAATAAAAATAGTTTTGCGAATTTTGACAGCACGAATTTAATATATTTCGCAAGTGCTAATCAATTCACGGGTTCGAGTGTAGGGGCAACTGCATATACAAGAGTTACAGGCGGACTTAATGCAACAGTTGATAACTGTCCTTTACAATCAAATCCTTCACAAACTGTTTTTTATTTAAGGGAAGTTGATATAGTAATTCGAGAAGATTTATCCACAATTCCAAACAACCAAGCAACAGGAGGTTATAATTTTAATATGAATACAGCTCCAAATGCTAATCAGATGGATTTTTATTCTATTATTCTTCATGAACTTGGGCATACACAGCTACTTAAGCACGCTTTGGATATTAATAAATTGATGTATTATCGCTTGACAGCAGGAACTCAAAGGAGAGATATTACTTATGCGGATTTCAAAGGTGGAGAATATATGATTACAGAGGGAAATAAAGCTGATAGTTTAGGCTTTTGTCCTGTTCCCATTAATCGTCAATTAATTTGTGTTGTTAGTACACAAAAAGTTAGTGAAGATTACAAGGTAAATATATTTCCTAACCCCTTTAGTAGCCAATTAACTGTAAGTTTCCAAACAAAAGAATTTACAAAGAATGCAGAAGTAAGTATTTTTAATTTATTAGGTCAAAAAGTTTATCAAAAACAAATAGGAAGTTTAACAACAGGTGAACACAATATAATTTTAAATCCAACAGAAAGATTATCAGATGGACTTTATTTAGTCATATTACAACTTGATGAAAACACTTTAGGTTACAAAATCTTAAAACAATAAAAAATGAAGAATAAACTAATTCTGTTCTTCATTACTCTAACCGTCGTTTTAAGTTGTACAAGAAGAACACTTTTAAAAGAAAATGAAGCGTGTAAAGATTATTATACTTTTGTTAAAAAAGATTGGATAAAAGAAGATAGTACGTATCATTTTAGAGGTTATCCTGCATATAATGTTGATAGTCTTTATAACAACTATTTTAGCGATGATTGTTTATTTGGGTTAACCGAGAAGCAGGTAAAATTTCTTTTTGGAAAGCCTAATAAAATTTTCACAAATGAAAGTTTATATGTCATAGTTTACTGTATGAGTGAACATTGTTGTAAATCTAAGAAAATTTATGGTGGCAGATACTTAGCAATTAATTTTGATGTCAAGAGTAAAAAAGTAAATGCTACATATACAGGACCTGCAAGAACAAATCTACATGAAACGGTAGATTATTAAATTAAAAAAAACAGCATAGAACATCGCAGCATCGTCCATAGCCGCCAAAAAGCGGCTACGGCGTTTATGCGGACGTTGCTATGCAATTAGCTTTTATAACTATCATTTTGGCAAGAATTGATAATTAGATTTTTAAACATACTCTTATTATTACGCTTTAAATCCTTAAACATCATCATTCACCTCAATCCAATAGCCATTTGGGTCTTGAAAATAAACCTGTCTAATCCCATCTTTTCGGATATAATCTTTATTTGGTGTATTGTGCCAATCAGAAAAAGGAATATTTAACTCCGTTAAAAATCGCACAAAAGATTCGTAATCTGCTGTTGAAAAGGCAAAATGAACCGCCTTATTGGTTTTTATTTCAGCATTTGGACGAGGAATGAGGTGAAGTTGTCTGCCCTCGCTAATGGCTAACCATCTTGTTTTAGAGTTAGAAGCTGTATTCAGAATTTCTTCAAATTGAAATACGGTTTGATAAAACTCCACTGATTGAGCAACATCTTTTACAGAAAGTGCGATATGATTGAATAGGAATGTTGACATTTGTTAAGGTTTATTTTTGTTAGTAATAACTCTATATAAATTGATGGTTTTAATCTTGAAATAGCTGCAAAAAAAGTTTCAAATGCTCGCTTTCCAAGCCTCAAACTCCTCCTTACATACCTCCGAAGTCAACGGATACAATCCAGTAATAGAACGACCTGCCAAAACATTTTCCATAACAAACTCCTCAAAAAGCGTCATTCTAACTGCTTCATCGGCTACGGCATCTGCTAAATGTGCAGGAATAACCATCACGCCATCATCATCTCCGATAATCACATCACCTGGAAAAACAGCAACATCGCCACAACCGATTGGCACATTAATATCCATTGCTTGATGTAAAGTCAAATTAGTTGGAGCAGATGGGCGAACATGGTAAGATGACATGGCTAATTCCGCTATTTCTGCCGAGTCCCGAAATCCACCATCGGTAATAATTCCTGCTGCACCTCGCACCATCAACCGAGAAGCCAAAATAGAACCTGCCGAAGCAGCTCGTGCATCTTTGCGACTGTCAATCACCAAAACACTTCCCTCAGGACAAGTTTCAACGGCTACTCTTTGAGGATGTTTTGGGTCTTTAAATACCGTAATTGGATTTAAATCTTCTCGTGCTGGAATATAACGCAAGGTAAACGCCTCGCCTACCATTGTCGGTTTTCCTTTTTTCAATGGTTTTACCTCTTGGATAAATTGGTTTTTAAGTCCTAATTTAAATAAACAAGTCGCTACGGTAGCGGTACTTACTGTTTTTAATTTCTCTCGTGTAGAAGCTAACATATTTGTTGATTTTTTTGGTTGTGACTTAATATTATTTGTTGATAGAAAATTGATTAATATTTCAACAAATAATGTTAAAAATGATACAAATATAATTACAACAACCTAACTTGTAAAAAAATATTACAAGTTATTTGAGCATATCTAACATATACTGTTATTTTGCGTCATAATTTCACTAACAATTAAAATGGGCTTGCCCAAATTTCAACTATCTTTACGCTCATGCTTCATTGTGTGAGCGTAAGTAGTTGATGAAATAGCCTTAAATTTAACTTTACGAAAATTTTGAACGCTTTCGATAGTACACAGAATAAAAGTAGGAAATGATTAGTGTTTTGATAACTATTGCACCGTTACTTTAGTGCGGGGACAAGAATGCTAACAAAAAAAATCGGGCTTTAGCCCAACATAAAGACGATATCTTGTAATCTGTTGGGTTAAAACCCAGATTAGTTCCTAATTCATAATCACCGCACTAAAGTAGCGGTGCAATAGAAGTCTAATTTATTTTATGTCCTATAAAAAGAACTTTGACCTTTCGTAAAGTTGAGTTATAAATTCCAACCAGATGAATACATTTTATGCTATCAATCCTGTTAATAATGAACGATTAGAGGGAGAATTTAGTAATTCAACCAAAGCAGAGATTAACGAAGCGGTTCAAAAAGCGACAACTGCTTTTGATATTTATCGAAAGAAAGACAATAACGACATCGCTGATTTTCTGAATCAAATAGCAGCTGAAATTTTGGACTTAGGTGATGCCTTGTTGGAAAGATGTCATTTGGAAACCGCATTGCCTTTAGGACGATTACGAGGAGAAAGAGGCAGAACGATGAACCAACTAAAACTTTTTGCCGAATTGGTACGAGAAGGTTCGTGGGCAGATGCTCGAATAGATACGGCTATTCCTGATAGAAAACCGTTTCCAAAATCTGATATTAGACACATTTTACAGCCTTTAGGTGCTGTCGCTGTTTTTGGAGCAAGTAATTTTCCATTGGCTTTTTCAGTTGCTGGAGGCGATACCGCTTCTGCTTTGGCGGCTGGTTGTCCTGTTGTTCTAAAAGGACATCCTGCACATCCTGGCACTTGTGAAATGGTCGCCAGTGCATTCCAAAAAGCTATTGAAAAATGTAATATGCCTGATGGTGTTTTTTCATTAGTACAAGGAAATACGCATGAAGTTGGGCAAAATTTAGTCAAACATTCTGATATAAAAGCAGTTGGTTTTACGGGTTCGTTTCGTGGCGGAAAGGCTTTGTTTGACCTTGCGAATGCTCGACCTGAGCCTATTCCTGTATTTGCCGAAATGGGCAGTACGAATCCTGTTTTTATTTTACCGAATGCGTTAAAAGAAAAAGGCGAGGCGATTGCACAAGGAATGTCAAATTCTATTACGCTTGGTGTTGGGCAGTTTTGTACAAACCCTGGGTTAACTTTTGTTGAAAATGCAGAGAATACAAATGAGTTTAGTCAATATTTTGCTGCTAAAATGGCAGAAAAAACAGCGGAAACCATGCTAACACCAAACATCAAAACCGCTTATGACAATGGTATTCAACACACAACTTCCCTTGACGGAATAACAACTTTAGCAACAGGACAAAACGGAAATCTAAATCATGCAACGCCACAATTATTTCAAACTTCAATCAAGCATTTTTTAGAAAATCAAGCATTGGCGGAAGAGAATTTTGGGCCATCAAGTATCTTGGTTGTCGCAGAAACGAAAAGTCAAATATTAGAAGCTGCTAAAAGTCTTGAAGGACATCTTACAGCAACGGTTCACGGCACGCCAGAGGATTTTGAAAATTACAAAGCATTATTCGATATTTTGGAGCAGAAAGTCGGTAGAATAGTTATCAACGGCTATCCTACTGGTGTTGAAGTTTGTCATTCAATGGTTCATGGCGGCCCTTTTCCTGCAACGACTGCACCGCAATCAACTTCTGTGGGAACGAATGCCATTAAGCGATTTGTAAGACCGATTTGTTTTCAAGATTATCCTGAAACATTATTGCCAAAAGCACTTCATAATAATAATCCGATGAATATTTGGAGATTGATAAATGGTGAATGGACGAAAGATAGTGTTGTTTAAAAATTCACAGGTACAACCTGTGGCTACTCAAATTGAACGCTTCCAGCGTTCTGTAAACTATTCACTTTACAACCTTGGAAAGGTTGAATTTGAATAATCATAGGTTGTACCTATGGACTTTTTTCCACAGGTATAACCTGTGGCTACTCAAATTGAACGCTTCCAGCGTTTTGTAAACTATTGACTTTATAACCTTAAAAAGGTTGAATTTAAATAACCATAGGTTGTACCTATGGACTTCAATAACAAAATAGATTAATATGGAAAACTTAATGACTTTAGGAGAGTTCATTATCAAAAGACAACAGGATTTCCCTTATGCCAAAGGGCAATTAACCCGAATGTTTAACGCCATTACTTTAGCGTCAAAAGTGATGAATAGCCAGATTAATAAAGCAGGTTTGGTAGATGAACTAATGGGAAAAGTTGGAACAGAGAATATTCAAGGCGAAGAACAAAAAAAGTTAGATGTTTATGCCAATCAAATATTTATCAAAGCCTTAAAAGCAAGAAATGAAGTTTGCGGAATTGCTTCGGAAGAAGAGGATGATGTTATCATTTTTGATAATGAGTCTGCTGTAAATGGAAAATACATTGTATCCATGGATCCTATTGACGGTTCTTCTAATATTGAAGTCAATGTTTCTATCGGTACTGTTTTCGCTATTTACCGAAGAATTTCTCCTATTGGTGAACCTGCTGTAATAGAAGATTTTTTACAAACGGGAAGACAACAAGTCGTTGCAGGATATGTTATCTATGGTTCTTCTACGATGCTTGTTTTTACAACAGGAAAAGGTGTCAATGGCTTTACTTATGATCCCGCAATTGGTGTTTTTTATCTCTCACATCCCAACATGAAAATCCCAGAAGATGGCAATATTTATAGTATAAATGAAGGAAATTACGCCTATTTTTCGGACAATATGAAAGCCTATGTTGATTATTGTAAAACGATTGACAAGCCAACAAATCGCCCATATTCAGGACGATATATTGGTTCGATGATTGCGGATTTGCATCGAAATTTTTTGAAAGGCGGAATTTATATGTATCCAAATTCTCAAATAGCACCAAATGGCAAACTTCGTATTTTATACGAATGTAATCCAATGGCGTTTTTGATAGAACAAGCAGGAGGAAAAGCAACAGACGGTAAACAAAATATTTTAGATATAAAACCTACAAGTATTCATCAAAGAACGCCTTTTTATGGTGGTTCTGCGAATATGGTGGATAAGTTGCAGGAGATGTTGACGAATGAATAATTGACATAAGTTATTGATAATCAGACCTGACAAGTTTTAAAAACCTGTCAGGTCTTTTATAATCTCAACTAAAAACCAAATGAATTACCTACTCTTAAACAATCAATTAGAAACCCTAAAAGCAGAACTCAAAACTACTCGAAAAGAACATTTTATTCGATTAATCGAACAATGTAAACTTTATGAAAGTGAGAAATTGTCGAAAACACATCCGCCAACAAGCATTACCTACATGGGAATGGCTGCGGCAAATTTGAGTTTAGCATATCGACTCACCGAACAAAAACATTATTTGACAGAAGCAAAACGCTGGATTTTTACCGCTGTTGGTTATGACGTTTGAGGTTACGGTTTTTTGGTTGATGTGGATTTGAGTGCGTCATGGTTGTTGAATGGTTTGGGCTTTGCTTATGATTGGATTAAAGAGGATTTGACGGAAGAAGAGCGGACGGTTTTCTTGGAAAAACTTATTTTGCAAGGCAATAAAATGTTTAATTACGGTGAAGAAAATAAAGGAAATTGCTGGTCAACGGATTATTGGCAAAACCATAATTGGATAAATTATTCAGGTTTATTGACAACGGCTTACGCTATTCGTTCTGAATATGAAGGAGCAGAAAAATGGATTTCAACGATTAAAAATAACTTTGAAACAGTATTTGAATATTTACCCAAAGACGGTTCTAACTATGAAGGAACAGTTTATTGGCGTTATGCGATTAATTCCTTTCTCACTGCTGCGGACTTAATTCGCAAAGATGGCGGAACAAATCATTTTGAAAGTGATTTTCTTAAAAATACCTTCTATTATCGCCTCTATCAATCTGCGCCTAATTGGGAAGAAAATATAAACTTTGGCGATACGCATGATAGGAGAAGTTCGCATTCGATTTGTGCCTATTACAAATTTGCATCAGAACACAATAACGGCTATGCACAATGGTTAGGCGAATTAGTTCGCACCAAATTTCTATTTCGAGAAGCCTATCAATCTAAAGTTTTCCCTGACATTCTACCCGAAGCATTTTTAGAGTTAATTTGGTATAATCCAACTATTGAGCAAAAAATGCCCGATGAACCATATTTCAGGACTAGACATTTAGCTTTATACGAAATTATTTAGAATAAAGTCTAATCAGATGTAAATATTTAGAGTTTAATATATTACACAAAAAAGCCCTTGTAGTATTGTACGATACTACAAGGGCTTTTTCGTGTAAAAAGTACATCTATCTTTTACATTTTTTTAAATTGCTTCTTCAATTTCCGAATCTATATCAAGTTTCACGGTAATATTAGAAAAACCTGCTACCGTGGTTTATCACTTACCAAGAATTTATTATATTGCAAATTGGTTCACAATTGTTTGGTTAACCAATTTAGTTTTTTAATAAAAACAACTTCATATACATGAATAATAAAATATTTTAAAATGCAAAAACTAATAATTTATTCAGTTATCGGAGTAATAACGTTGCTCTTAATATGCTCTTGTGAAGGTAAAAAATTGACTTTTGGTGAAAATATTAAAGAATGGGAAGTTTATGGAGATGCTGATTGGAATTTTTCTAATGATGAATTAAGAGGAAAAGTTGATAACGGAGATGGTTTTGTTATAACTCAACAATCGTATAAAAACTTTACTTTAGAGGTCGAATTTAAGCCTGATAGCACCATAAATTCAGGTATTTTTATTCGTTGTCAAAAAGAAGATGCGATTAATCCGATGGATTGTTACGAATTAAATATTTGGGATTTGCATCCTGAACAAGATAGTCGAACAGGTGCAATCGTAACAAGGGCAAAGCCTTTGGCATATGTAGAAACGATTGACAAATGGAATACTTACAAAATTAAAGTCGAAAATGCATTTATAAAAGTATGGATAAATGATGTTTTAACGGCTGATGTTAGAAGTAATGCTTTGTCTGAAGGATATATTGGATTACAAGCAAAAGGAACGGGTGAAGTTAGTTTTCGTAATTTGAAAATTAATACAATAACTGAATAGGATTACTAAAAACGATATTTTACAATTATCAATAAAAAATTAAACTATACTAAATTTTAAAAAATGAATATCAAATTTATCAAATTATTCTTACCTGCTTTTCTAATGGTAAGTTTTGCGTTATTATTAAATAGTTGTGGTGATACTACTACGGCTAAAGAAGAAGTGGACAATCAAGAAACAAATGAGGTTGTTTATCCAAGTGATGTTATTCCATTTTTCGACAAATTTAAGTTGATTTTAGGAAATGGTGAAAATGCAGGAGATGTTACAGGAAAAGCCTTTGAAGGCTTTTTTTATACCGAAAATGATGGCGAAAATGATTGGGTCGTTTATAAAACACCAAACGCAGGAAATACGCACGGAACATCTAATAACACCAGAACTGAATTGGCTCAAGCCAAAAAATGGTATCCTAAAACATCAGGAGCAAAAATGACAGCAACGCTTAAAGTAATGAACGTATCAAAAACTGGTGATGCACGAGTTGCGGCTTCTTATTCGGTTGTTGTTGGTCAAATTCATAGTGCAGATGGACATGAAAATGAACCATTAAAAATTTATTACAAGAAATTCCCAGGTCATACAAAAGGTTCTGTTTTTTGGAATTATGAAATTAATACAGCAGGTGATAACAACGATGGAAGATGGGATTATTCTTTACCGATTTGGGGCGATGATTTCTCTGTTGTTGGTGAAACGCCAGATACTTATCCATCAGAACCGGAAGATGGAATTGCATTAGGTGAAGAGTTTACTTACGAAATCGACGTTAAAGATGGTGTCATGACTTTGAAGTTTACGAGCGAAGGACATGAAACGAAAACATTCACAAAAAATCTAATTGAGTCAGAATACACAACAAAAGCAGATATGCCTGAGCAAGTTCAAAAACTGTTTGTACCGATTGGTCAAGATGGTGTAGAACGCAAAAGTGCTTACACTGGTGAAGGTTTGTTCTTTAAGCAAGGTTGCTATAATCAGACGAATGGAAAAGATCCTGCAGATAATATGGTTTGGTGTAATGGTGCAGAAACACACGGTGGCGATGTTGAGAAACAGTACGAAACTGGAAATTATGCTGAAGTTTGGTTTAAAACATCAGAAGTAGTTATCAGTGACGATGCGATTTCTAACGATGAATATTTTAGTAAAAATGACTTTTTGTATAAAAAGTTAGAAGAGGAAGCAAAGAAGAAATAGGATTTTGTGTTATGTAGCGGCTGTCTTTAGCTGCCGTATGAATGTCAATTAAATGCGGTAGCTAAAGACAGCCGCTATGTCATACACAACTTACTCAAACCATAAACCATGAATATCAGCAGAAGAAAATTTATAAAAAATACAGGAACTGCATTGATTACTGCACCTTTGGCAACATTGCCTATTGATATGTTGAGTATGGAAACTTCTAATGAACCATTAAAAATTCACCTGTTTTCTAAGCATTTACAGTTTTTAGATATAAAGAAAGCGGCTCAAGTAGCGGCTGAATTAGGATTTGAAGGTTTAGATTTAACCGTTCGCCCAAAAGGTCATGTATTGCCTGAAAATGTAATAACGGATTTACCAAAAGCAATTCAAGATATTAAAGCTGGTGGTTCAAGTTGTATTATGATGACAACTGCGATAGAAGATATTGATAACGAATATGATTTGAATATTATTGAAACCGCAGCAAACGAAGGTATACAATCTTATCGTGCCAACTGGTTTAAATATCATAAAGATAGGTCAATGGAAGATTCAATTCATTTTTATCAAAAAAAGGTGAAGGAATTGAGTAAAGCGAATAAGAAACATAATATTATCGGTTGTTATCAAAATCACGCAGGAACGAAAATCGGTGCTTCTTTTTGGGAAATCAAACAATTGCTTGAAAAAGCAAATGCGGACTATTTTGGTACACAATACGATATTCGTCATGCAACTGTTGATAGTGGATTGTCTTGGAAAAATGGTTTTGAATTGCTCCGAAATTCTATTAAAACAATTGTATTAAAGGATTTTAAATGGGGAAAGGTTAACGGCAAATGGAAAGTCGTGAATGTACCGATTGGCGAAGGAATGGTTGATTTTGATAATTACTTCAAACTATTAAAAAGTCATGGTGTGAATCTGCCAGTTTCTTTGCATTGTGAATATCCTTTGGGTGGTGCAGAAAAAGGAAAATATGAAATTACAGTTGATAAAAAGGTCGTTTTTGATGCGATGAAGAAGGATTTAGTAGCAATTCAACGATTATGGGAAATGGCTTAAATTATAGTGATATTAAGTGATAAAAAAATAAGGTTTCTACGCTAAAATCGAGTTTTAAGAAAGTTTCAAACCTTCTTAAAGCTATATTTATAAAAATAAAAAAATTAAGATAAAAATGACTAAATCAATATTTCAGCCTTTATTAATGTTAGGCTTAGTGGTATTATTAAATAGTTGTGCTGATACAGCTAAAGAAGAAGCGAATAGTCAAGAAACGACCGAAACAACAGAAACAACTTATCCAAGTGATGTTATTCCATTTATGGATAAATTTAAAATGTTGTTGGGCGACGGAACGAATGTAGACAAATTGATCAATTACGAACAAAAAGATTTCTTTTATGTTGAAAATGATGGCGAAACCGACTGGGTTGTCTATAAAACACCAAACTCTGGTGTGACATCAAAAAACTCAAGTAATACAAGAACGGAATTACATGAACTAAGAGAATGGATACCAGAAGATGGTGGAAAATTGAATGGTACATTAAAAGTAATGCACGTTTCGACTTCTGGAGATGCAAGAGTTGCTGCTTCTTACTCAACCGTTGTTGGACAGATTCATAGTGGAGAAGGACACGAAAACGAACCGTGTAAAATCTTTTATAAAAAATTCCCTGGTCACGAAAAAGGTTCTGTTTTTTGGAACTATGAAATCAATACAGCTGGTGATGACAATGCTGGAAGATGGGATTTCTCTTATCCAATTTGGGGTTATGATATGTCTGTCGTCGGTTCAGATCCAACGGACTTCCCTGAAGAACCTGAGAATGGAATAGCATTAGGGGAAGAGTTCAGTTACGAAATCAATGTATATAAAGGTATTATGTATTTGACTTTCACCAGTGAAGGACACGAAACAGTTACATTTACTAAAAACTTGATTGAATCAGAATACACTACAAAAGCAGATATTCCAACACAAACTCAAAAATTATTTGTGCCAATCGGTCAAGATGGTGTGGAACGTAAAGAGGCTTATGCTGGAGAGTTAGGTTATTTCAAACAAGGTGCTTACAATCAAACAAATGGAAAAGCTCCTGAAAAGAATATGGTTTGGTGTGCTGGTGCAGATACTTATGATGGTGATATTGCTAAACAATATGAAAATGGTGATTATACAGAAGTATGGTTTAGAACAGCAACTGTAGGTGAAGGGACAGCTCCAAAATAATTATAAGCTTACAGTCTATGGTTGTCCGTATTCAACTTCAAGTATTGTTTCACGTTTCGCTGAAACGTAAAATAGACATCGCAATTGCTAAATTTTGCTTCATAAAATGCTTTTTTTACGCAAATTTTCTAATAATTAGTGAAAATAATTGATTTTTTTAATGAAAAACCTGCGTGAATCTGCATGAGATGATTGTTTTGCAAGGCAAAACGTAATATTTTTCATTTTTAAATTTAATATCAGCAAAACGTGAGTATTGTTATAAAAATCAAGGTTCTTTAAAAAAAAATCCCTGAGAAATCGGAGGATTTTCAATGAACCAAAATCACTATTTTTTATAGGATAAAAAAAGTTGAATACGAATAACCATAGATTATATCTATAGATTTTAACAGAATAATTTTAGAATCGAAAAATAATACTTAAATTTGGTTCATTAAGAATTGGTTAACCAACTTAATAGTTTATTAAAAAACTAACTCAAAGTATGGCAACAGATATTGATGTATTATTTAAAGAAATTGTAATAGAAACTCCAGTAGATAAGATAATTAAACAATTAAGGAATCTTATCAGCTCAGGACAATTGAAAGCAGGAGATAAGTTACCGTCTGAACGAAAGCTCTCTACGAAATTTGGCGTAAGCAGAAATTATGTGAGAGATGCCATTCAAAAGCTGGAATTTTATGGTATCTTAAAGACAATGCCTCAAAGTGGTACTGTAGTCGCAGGTATTGGTATCACTGCTTTAGAAGGATTGATTTCGGATATTTTAAAAATTGAAAATAGTGATTTTGCTTCGTTAGTAGAAACAAGGGTAATATTGGAAACCGAAACTACAAAATTAGCAGCAATACGTCGAACAGATGAAGATATAGTGGCTATCAAAGATACGCTAACAGAATATGAAAAAATTGTAAAAGAAGGGAAAACCTCGGTAGAACAAGATTTAATGTTTCATCTTAAAATAGCAGAAGCCAGTAAGAATTCAGTTTTGAAATCATTAATGCTAATCATCACACCCGATATTATTAAAAGTTTCAATAAACATGATGTCTGTAAAGACGGTCGTTCTTATGATTCTTTAGAGGAACATAAAATTATATTAGAATATATCATCAATCAAAATGCAGAAGCGGCTGCAAACTCAATGAAGAATCACTTGCAAGAAGTGTTAGAATACAGTAATAACTTAAAGTAAAGAAATAAAAAATTAACAACCTACTCAAGTTTTGCTAAGCCATTTTGGTTTCAAACAAGGTAAATAGTAACTAATCTTTGATACAGTTCACAATCATTGAGTGTTGACCATTGATATAAAAGCATTCTGACTATTTTTTGTTAAAAAAAATCCTTAAACACTTTCAGAAAGGGGAAGTCTTGTAGAAAACATTATTGTTATAAACAACACTTTTTAATACCAATCCATCCCAAATTATCAGGACGGATTGGTTTTACAAATGTTTTGTTGTAAGATCATTTCATCATCCCTTAGTTTCTAAGTTTTGAAATCTTGTCCCGAGTCCTTGGGAGCAAGAGTTTTAATTTTCAAATTCGTAACTAAGGTACTGGCTTTGCCAAATTAGGGCGATAAAAATTTAAAATCGTGCTGGATATTCGACATAATTTCGTGGGGTTTCGTATAAACGAACACTTATATCATACTTTTTGTCCAGTTTTTCTCTTAAAATTTTCCATATTACAATACAAATATTTTCTGCCGTAGGGTTTAAATTTTTGAACTCTTCAACTTCTAAGTTTAAGTTTTTGTGGTCGAGTTTTTTTTCTACATCATTTTTAATAATATCTTTCAATATTTTTAAATCAATCAAATAACCTGTTTCCTCGTCAATTTCACCTGATACACAAACTTCCATTTCGTAGTTGTGTCCATGATAATATTTGTTATTACACAAACCAAAAATTTTTTCATTCTTTTCGGCTGACCAATTTGGATTGTGTAAGCGATGTGCTGCGTTGAAGTGTGCTGTTCTATATGCTGAAATTCTCATGTTTTATATTGATTCCTATTGGATATTTTATCTTTCAAATAATTTTCATCAATCAAACAAAAAGTACAATCAATGGTTTAGATTATTGTAAATCAATCTGTCTATAAAATAACAGATGAATCACTAAAAAACTATTCACAAATCACTAATATCACTAATTATGATTAATTTTGTAATTTGCAGTTTAATAATGACAAATATGTCATCTATACATCAATATACAATTGAAGGAATCGGAGGAGAAACGATTGATTTTGAGGAGTTTAAAGGGAAGTATATTTTGGTCGTCAATGTAGCATCTGAATGTGGTTACACATCACAATATGAGCAGTTGCAAGAGTTGTACGAAAACTATAAAGATAAATTGGTTATTGTCGGAGTTCCATGTAATCAGTTCGGTGGACAAGAACCAGGCTCAGAAGCCGAAATACAAAAATTCTGTAAAGTTCGCTATGGTGTAACTTTTCCATTGACAAAAAAGGTTGATGTGAAAGGAAAAAAACAACATGAATTATATAAATTCTTAACAAATAAGTCACTAAACGGCTTAGAAAATAGCGAAGTACGTTGGAATTTTCAGAAATATCTTCTCGATACCAAAGGTCATTTAATTAAAGTTTATCCTTCCTCCGAAAGTCCTTTTGATGTAGTTGATTTAATGGACAATTGATAATGGACAATTGACAATTAGATTTATCAGTATTTTTAATTATCAATTATCAATTATTAATTATCAATTATTTTGATTTTTGAAATTCAGTCAGATTATCGGTCAGGAAAAACCGAAAGCATTGTTGAGTGGAATGGTGGAAAGCGAACGCATTCCTCATGCACAGCTATTTTTGGGTGCGAAAGGAGCCGGGAATTTAGCATTAGCAATGGCTTTTGCTCAACTAGCATTGTGCGATAATCCGAAAGATGGCGAAGCGTGTGGACGTTGTGTGAATTGTATCAAGGCGAAGAAAATGATTCATCCTGATATTCATTATTCGTATCCAACTGTTGGTTCAAAAGTTGTGGCTACTAATTTTTTGAAAGAATGGCGACAAGCCGTTGAGGAAAATCCGTATATGAACCTTAATCAATGGTTACAAAAAATTGGTGCAGAAAACAAACAAGGAAATATTAATAAAGACGAATGTTTGGCGATTGTTAAAAAGTTAAGTCTAAAAACATTTGAAGGAAAGTACAAGATTTTGATTATGTGGTTGCCCGAATTTTTGGGGAAAGAAGGTAACCGTTTATTAAAACTAATTGAAGAACCGCCTGAAAATACATTGTTTGTATTGGTTGCCGAAAATCAGGAATTGATTTTAAATACAATTTTATCTCGTTGTCAAATTGTAAAAATCAATCCGTTGCAAGATGAAGAAGTTGCACAAGGATTGGTGAAACAAAAAGGGATGAATGAAGAGGAAGCGATGAAAATCGCTCGATTGGCAAACGGTAACTTTAACGAAGCAATGTTTTTGACCGAAAATACGGAAAACGACAATGCTAAGTTATTTTTAGAATGGTTTAGAAAATGTTACAAAGGTAACGCAAAGGAATTGGTAACATTAACAGAAAGATTGGCAAAATTAGGTCGAGAAAATCAAAAATATTTCTTGACGTATTCGCTACATTTTCTACGAGAATTAATGGTTTTGGGCGTAACAGGTAATGCTGATAATGTACGCTTACAAAACACAGAAAAACAAACGGCTCTAAAAATGAGTCGAGTAGTTGATTTTCAAAAAGTCGAAAAAATAAATGACTTATTCAACGAAGCGATTTTTCACGTAGAACGAAATGCCAACCCCAAAATTCTGTTTTTGGATACCTCTATTAAATTACATAAAGTTTTGAGGAAGTAGTGATTGGTGATTAGTGATTAGTGATTGGTTTCAGCCAGTTCATCTATTCATCTTTATTTCCAACCTACTGTTAAATTAACTCAAACAGCAACTTGGTAATTGGTTATTGGAATTAATTGTTTTTTATATAGAAACCTATAATGTTTTTTAAAACCTTGCAGGTTTACAATTAGATTGGAATTTTTGCATATTTGCAAATAGCCAATCACCAATCACTAATCACCAATCACTATAAAATTATGGGATGTGCAAGTTGTTCATCAGGTGGATGTGGCGTAAAAACTACTGATGGAAAAAGTGCTTCTGGCTGCAAAGGTGAAGGCAGTTGTGGATGCAATAAAAAGAATACATACGATTGGTTATCAGATATTGAATTACCAAAATATAATGCGTTTGATGTTGTAGAAGTGAGCTTCAAAAATGGAGCAAGAAAAGGGTTTTATGTAAATGAAGGGTTTTCTCGTGCGGTTACAGGTGATAATGTTGTTGTAGAATCAGGAACAGGTTATGATGTAGGAACGATAACGCTTTCGGGAGAATTGGTTCGTTTGCAAATGAAAAAGAAAAAAGTATCAACAACAGCTATTTTACCAAATGTTATTCGTCGTTGTAATGAGCGTGATTTTGAGAAGTTGCAAGATGCACGAAGTCTGGAAAAACATACAATGGTTCGAGCAAGAGTTATTGCTCGTTCGTTGAAGCTGGATATGAAAATCGGTGATGTAGAATATCAAGGCGATAGACGAAAAGCAACTTTCTATTATACGGCTGATGGACGTGTGGATTTTCGGGAGTTGATAAAATTATTCGCAAGAGAGTTTAAAGTAAAAATCGAAATGCGTCAAATCGGCGCAAGACAAGAATCCGCAAGAATTGGTGGTTTGGGGTCTTGTGGTCGAGAGTTGTGTTGTTCGACTTGGCTGACGGATTTTAAATCGGTTTCTACGGCTGCTGCTCGTTACCAAAATTTGGCGATTAATCAGTCAAAATTGTCGGGTCAATGTGGTCGGTTGAAGTGTTGTTTAAATTATGAACTGGATAGTTATATGGATGCATTGACGGACTTTCCGAAAAAAGCAGACTTTCTACTAACCGAAGCAGGAAAAGCAACATTGGTGAAAACCGATATTTTTAAGCGAACAATGTATTATGTGTATCGAGGTAGTAAAAATAACAAATTCTATCCGTTGGATGTAGAACGTGTTAAGGCTATTTTGGCAATGAATGCTGATGGTAAAAAGCCAGTAGAATTAATGCCTACAGGTTATGAAAATATGCTTGATGCAATTGAAGAACCTGATTATAAAGCGGTTAATGATGTATTAGAATTAGCTCCATTAGAAAAACGTAAACGTAAACGCAATAGAAATCGTAAGCGAAGTAAAGGGGAAAATACACAAAGAGTTGATGCTAAGAAAGTAGAACAGAAACCAAAAGCAAAGCAAGAAGGAAAACCAACACCGAAGAAGGCAAGACCAAACTCGAAGACAAATAAATCGAATCGAACTAATAATAAGTCGAATAAATCGACTAATAAACCGAGTAGTAAATCAACGAATAAACCGTTAAGTAAGCCGAATACTAAGCCGAATACTAAGTCGCAGAAGGCTAAAAAAACGGGGAATAAGCCGCCTCAAAAACAAACAAATAAACCTGTCGTAAACAAACAGGATGGCAATCCACAAGAAGGACAACAGCCGAAAAGTGATAAGCCGAAAAGTAAGTTTAGAAGGCGAAGACCAAGGAAAAATAACGATAAACCAAAGGTTAATCCACAAGCTAATCCACAAGCACCTCAACCTAAGAGTCAAGAAGGAAAAGGAACGGAAAATCCTGCGGAAAAGAAGAATTTTAAACGTCGTCGTAGAAATCGGAATCGAAACCGTAACAAAAATAATGATACCAATAAAGGAGAATAGTTGAGTTGGTAGTAACTCAAAAATTGAATAAAAAAGTATAAATAGATTGGACAAGAAAGCGAGATTAAAAAGAGAAACAGGGAAATGATGTCAATTTATGATTGAGTTTCTGTTGTCACACTCATGAATAATCAAGTTTCAAAAAACCTCAATGCGAAAGTGTTGAGGTTTTTGTTTTTAGATTTCATTACATATACATTTTTCATTTACCTTTGTCCAACTATAATTTATAGTTCATCATTTATCATTCAAACAAATGGCAATAATCACACTAAAAAGAGGGAAAGACGCTGCGATTCGTCGATTTCATCCGTGGGTTTTTTCGGGTGCAATTTACAATATTCAAGGCGATGTAATGGACGGAACAATTGTAGAAGTCCGAGATGCAAAGGGAGAATTTTTGGCATTAGGACATTATTCAAAAGGTTCGATTGCAGTACGATTATTTTCATTTAAAAAAGTAGAATTAGGCGTTCATTTTTGGGAACAAAAATTAAAAGCAGCCTTGAATTATCGTCAAGCAATTGGAATCGCAAACGATGATAATACGAATGCCTTTCGTTTGGTTCATGCTGAAGGCGATGGTTTGCCAGGTTTGATTATTGACGTTTATAACCGAAATGCGATTATTCAATGTCATTCTATTGGAATGCATCAAGAACGAGAACATATTGCGAAAGCATTGTTAAATGTCTTTAATGGTGAACTGGATAGTATTTATGATAAAAGTAGTGAAGTATTGCCTCGAAACTATGCTTATGGAATGGAAAACAGCATTCTTCATGGTTCGGGAACAAATGCAGTTATCACAGAAAACGGTAATCAATTTTATGTCGATTGGGAAAAAGGACAAAAAACTGGCTTTTTCCTCGACCAACGTGATAACCGACAACTATTAGGAACATTCGCAAAGGGAAAATCTGTTTTGAATACCTTTTGTTATTCTGGCGGATTTTCGATTTATGCCTTGAATCAAGGTGCAACTAAAGTAGATTCGATTGATGCGTCCAAAAAAGCAATGGAATGGACAGACAAAAACGTTTCTATCAACCAAAATTCTGACGCACACACATCTTATGTTGGTGACGTGTTAAAATTTTTCAAAGAAGACATACCGAGTTACGATGTAATGATAGTTGATCCACCAGCTTTCGCAAAATCTGTCAGAAAGCGTCATAATGCAGTCCAAGGTTACAAACGTTTAAATGCAGCCGCTTTACGCAAGATGAAATCTGGAGGCATTTTATTTACGTTTTCTTGTTCGCAAGTTGTCGGTCGTGAGTTGTTTTATAACACCGTTACAGCGGCAGCAATCGAAGCACGTCGCCATGTAAAAGTGATGAAATTTTTGAGTCAACCAGCCGATCATCCGATTAGTTTATTTCATCCAGAAGGCGAATATTTGAAAGGTTTGGTGTTGTATGTGGAATGATTTTATACGGTTGACGGCAAACGGTTTTGAAAACTATAATTAAACATTTACATTTCGCTGAAACGTAAAATAGAAATCACAATTGCTAAATTTTGCTTCGCAAAATGCTTTTTTCACGCAGATTCACGCAGATTCACGCAAATTCACGCAGATTTTTTTTGATAAAAAAATGATTTTGTTAATGAAAAATCTGCATAAATCTGCGAAACCTGCGTGAGATGATTGTTTTGCAAGGCAAAACGCAATATTTTCGTTTTTAAAAAAAATATCAGCGAAACATGAATTCTAATTATTATCATTTAAATTAGATTATTATTTTGAATACCTTTTTTACTCCATTGAACCAAAATAAAAGCAACAATTCCGATTACTAAAAATCCTACGAATAATGGTAAAGCTCTTTCGTCAGTATATTTTCCGATAAAAAATGCAACGCCAACAGCGAGTAAAATTGAGATAAAACTATAAATCGCAGCTCCAACTCCTGCAATATGTCCAATCGGTTGCATCGCTACGGAACTTAAATTTCCGAAAAGGAAACCAAATGATAGAAATTGAACAAAGAGGAAACTTACCAAAATCGTAATGGATGGATTTGAAGTATTTGCGAAAAGCAAAATATAGGTCAATGACGTAAGTATAAAAATATACAACGATGAATTAATTATCTTCAACATGCCATATTTTATTACTAAAAAGCCATTAGAAAAAGCTGCAATTCCGAACGCAAAAGCTAAACCACCAAATATATAAGGAAAGGCTTCAACCATTTCATATTGAACTTGAAATATATGTTGTGACAATCCTAAATACGCAATAAAACTTCCTTGAAGAACGCCTGAAATAACGGTGTAAATAACCGATTGTTGCTGCTTAAAAAATTCTTTTAAACCATTGGTAAACAAATGTTTATTTATTGGAATTCGCTTTGATTCTGGTAAGGTTTCTTGTTGTCGAAAGAAAAACCAAATTAAGGTTATTCCAATAAAAATTAATTGAAAGTAAAATATTGTTTGCCAATTAAAATGGTTTAAAATCAATTGACCTAACAACGGTGCAATCATTGGAACAAGCGTAAAAATTGTCATCATAAATGACATCACTCTCGCCATTCTGTTTCCAGAATATGTATCCCGAATAATAGCAATACTAACTGATCTTGCAGCCGACAAACCGATACCTTGAAACACTCGACCAAGTAGAAAAACCTCTAAATTCGGAGCGAAAATAACGACAATACTTGCCAAAATAAAAACACTTACACCAATGTAAACAATCCGTTTTCTGCCAAAACTATCGGACAATGTTCCAAATAATAATTCGCCTAAGCCCAAACCTAAAAAAATCGTGGTGACAATTAACTGCAATTGACTGTTATCCGATACATTCAACGCCAAACCAATATCTGGAAATGCTGGCAAAACCGCATCAATTGAAAAGGCAACATTCGACATTAAACAAGCCATTAATGTAATAAACTCAAACTCTTTGATTCCGCTCTTTTCGTGTAAATCTGGTGACAGATTTGCCATATTTAACAACTTTTCACTAATAGATAGAATTATTTTCTATCGCAAAAGTATCAAAAGGAAACAAAAGGAAATTTTTAATTTTCACTATTCCTTGCTTTAAAAGGAGTTTTTACAAAAAACATCAACTTAACTATGACAAATATTAGTTTAAAAAATGTACATTCATGCTAATTAACGGTTTTCATATAGAAATAAATTGCATCAAAAATGACTAATTTCGACAAGTCGAAAAATACCTCAAATCAGCTTGTCTGATTTTTATAAGAAACCGTTCATGCTAATTGTATAAAAAAAACTTTATAATTCATGTTTCGCTGATATTAAACTTAAAAATGAAAATATTACGTTTTGCCTTGCAAAACAATCATCTCACGCAGATTTCGCAGATTCACGCAGATTTTTCATTAACAAAATTATTTTTTTGGTT
>JBGCFH010000051.1:0-29602 GCA_045106825.1 Saprospiraceae bacterium
TTAATTAATCAAGATGATAAAGTCTTAAATGCGATTTATCAGAATTTTGCTGGTCGCATTAGCAACTATATTTTGCAAAAAGGTGGTTCACCTGAAGATGCAAAAGATGTTTTTCAAGATGCTTTAATGGTTGTTTTACAAAAGGTACAATCTCCTGATTTTGAAATCAATAGCACTTTTTATACCTACCTTTTTAGTGTAAATAAAATGCTTTGGTACAATAAATCTCGGAAAAAATCAAGAAGTACTGTGACAATGCCAGATGATAACACATTAAGAGATAATCATAGTATTGAAGAAGAATTGATCAATCGGGAATTAGATAATATTTACAGAAATAATTTTGTGAAATTAGGCGAATTGTGTCAACAATTGCTACAACTGTTTTTTAGAAAAAAGACGATGATAGAAATTGCAGCACAATTAAAACTAAAGAATGAACATACCGCTCGAACTCGAAAATATCGTTGTCAAAAAAATTTGAAAAAGCGAATGGAAGCAGATGAACGATATTTAGAATGGCGAAATAAATCGTAATGAATAATAATCAAGAACAAAATATCAATCGGTATTTGAATAATGAAATGTCTGAGACGGAACGCATTGCCTTTGAAGAGCAAATTCGTAACGATAAAGCATTGGCAGATGAGGTTGCATTTCAACGTGGTTTTGCTGGTTTTTTGGGACGTTATCAGCCAAGTTTGGAAAGTAAATTGGAGAATTTAGGTGATAAATATATTATTACTCCGACGAAAGAAAAATCTTATAAATGGTTGATTTTATCTGCTATTTTATTGCTTTCTGCAATTGTAGTTTTTATTATTTTTAATAAAAAAACAACTTCAAATATTGATACTAATAATAGTTCTAATTCAACGATTGAAACGCAACAAGAAACGCCAACTCAAATACCAATTATAGAAGAAGATACGATTGAAAACAACGACGAAAACACAATACCTTTTGTTCCTACAATTGATAAAATAGAACCAAAAAAAGGGGAACAAAATACAGATAATCAACCAATTGCAAGCATTGACGAAAGTCTTTATGAACGAAATCCAAATATGGAATTGGTAATTCAGAATACAGTTCGAACAAATGATAATGTTCAATTATTAACAATTGTTGAACCAATAAATGATGCGATTATTTCAGCAAAAGATTTAATTGATTTTAAGATAAATGGAACAGCTAAAAATGAATTAAATTACGATATTATCATCTTCAATAATCAGGATTTTAATATCAATAATAATTATCCAATTTTTAAAACAGAAGGAAAATCGGTTGAAGAACAAAGTGAAAACAAGATTAAATTTAATGCAAACCTACCATTAGGGAAAGGTTTGTATTATTTGATTATTCAACCCGAAAATTCAAGGCAAATTTTACATATTTCGAGGTTTGAAGTGAGATGATTTTGAAGATTCAAACACTGAAATATTTATTTTTTTATTTTATAAAATCTTTCAAGATTGTCACAACTAAACCTATTCACCATATGGACGACGACTTGCAATAGAACGACCTAAAGTTAGTTCATCTGCATATTCTAATTCGCCTCCAAATGAAATTCCTCTTGCTAAAGTAGAAATTTTGACATCGCTATCTTTTAGTTTTTTAGAAATATAGTAAATCGTTGTATCGCCTTCGATTGTTGGACTAATTGCCATAATAATCTCCTTGATTTCGCCTTTATCGACTCGACTGATTAACGCATCAATTTCCAAATCACTTGGACTTATTCCTTCAATCGGTGAGATTACGCCGCCCAAAACATGATACAAACCACTGTATTGTCCCGTACTTTCGATTGCCATGACATCTTTGATGCCTTCAACGACGCAAACTAAGCGTTTGTCTCGACGATGACTTCCACAAATTGCACACAATTCGGCATCAGAAATATTAAAACAATCTCGACAAAACTTGATGTGTTTTCTCATTTTAATAACCGATTCTGTAAATTCTTTAGCGTATTGTTCGTCTTGTGTCAATACGTGCAATGCTAATCGCAACGCAGTTTTCTTTCCGATTCCTGGCAATGAAGCAAAAGCATTCACTGCTTCTTCCAATAATTTTGATGATAAATTCAATTAATATATTGTTGAATTGCTATACTGCTATATTGTTAATATTGCTTACAAAAAACAGTTTAACAATTTAACAATTTAACAATCATTTTTAAACGCCTTTATTATTTTTTGTTCTCCAAAATGACATAATCATACGGAATGGCAACACAACTCCAGCAATTGCGGCAGCTGTACTAAAAAATATAAATTCACTTCTAATGTATTGCAATAATCCTACTTTTCGATCATCTGAAAGTGGCTTTTTCAATAATTCCATAAAGGCATCATAGCCATTATCGTCCAAATAAGTTTGAAAACCATTCATACTTTGTATCAGATAAAAAACTAATGGTATTGTTGTAACCAAAAAGAAGATTCGGATAACATACGATTTAGCAAATAAAGTATATTTCCAAAGAAAAATATAACGTGTATAAGTTACACTAATAATGATTGCTAAAGCATTTTGCCATAAAAATGGAAAACTATTAAAGTTATTAAATATTGGAAATAAAACACCAATACAAAGTATTGCTGTCACAATCCAAAATACAACTTCTAACGTAACGCCTAATTTTTTTTGTTGTTCCATTAAATTAAGTCCTAAGTAAGAGGTAATAAGTAATAGGTATTTTATTAATTATTGCCTAATCCTAATATTAAAAACTATTATAACTTCTTTTTTGAAAATCAGTTCAAAGGTAAGGTGTAACGATGTAATTTATACAATAAATTGGAAAAGGCTTTCTCAAATCAACGAGAAAGCCTTTTCAATATTTAACCAATTTTCATTTTACTGACTGAAAACTGAAAATTACAAAATATACTAACGATACATTACATATTTCACTGCTTTGATAACTCTTGTAGGATTTGGCATATATTCTTCTACCAAAGTTGGAGCATAAGGCATTGGTGTATCGGCTGCATTGATACGTAAAACTGGAGCATCTAAATAATCAAAAGCGTATTGTTGAATCTGGAAAGCAACTTCTGATGAAACACCAGCAAATGGCCAAGATTCGTCAATTATTACAACACGATTTGTTTTCTTTACCGACTCAATAATTGTTTTGTGATCTAAAGGACGAATAGTACGTAAATCTACAACTTCCGCAGAAATACCTTCTTTTGCTAATTCATCAGCAGCAGCTAAGGCAACTTTCACCATTTTGTTATACGCTACAAGTGTTACATCAACACCTTCACGTTTTACATCTGCTTTTCCGATTGGAATCAAATATTCTTCCTCTGGAACTTCTCCTACATCACCATACATCACTTCTGACTCCATAAAGCAAACCACATCTTCATCACGGATTGCTGACTTCATCAAACCTTTTGCATCGTAAGGTGTCGTCACAGAAACCACTTTACAACCAGGTGTATTTGCCATCCAACTCTCAAACATTTGTGAGTGTTGTTGTGCTAATTGACCTGCTGAACCTGATGGTCCACGAAATACTATTGGACAATGGAACTGACCGGCAGACATACTGTGGAATTTCACAGCGTGATTTACGATTTGGTCAAATGCCAAAATAGCAAAGTTCCAAGTCATAAACTCTACGATTGGACGCAAACCATTCATCGCTGCACCAACTCCGATTCCTGCAAAACCTAACTCTGCAATTGGTGTATCAATTACTCTTTTTGCACCAAACTCGTCCAACATTCCTTTTGAAACCTTGTAAGCACCATTGTATTGAGCAACTTCTTCACCCATTAAAAATACGTTCTCATCACGACGCATTTCTTCTGACATTGCCTCACGAAGGGCATCACGTAATGCTATTTTTCTTGCCATTTTATGAAGTTAAATCTGATTATTTGATTTCAATCTTTAAATAACACATTTTAAAAAAACTGTATTTAATAAGGACTAAAATTATAATCTATCAAATTTTGCGAAAATTCGCTTTAGTTTTTTTGATTAATCCGAAAATTAGGCTGCAAAAATAGATTATAAACGATTAATTACAAAATAGTTTTTTAGTATTTAATAATTAGTTATCAGTGATTAGTTGATTTTTGACTATTATTGAAAATTGTGAATAAAATTTTACAGAAAGTATTGGTGCTTTGAAAAGCTTTGTGGAGGTTCAAAAGTCGGTGGACGGTCAACGGTAGACGATGACGTAATTTATTTGTAATGAATAATTACAAAAATCATCAAGCATCAACTTTAAGATTTCAATATCATTTCTTTATCGTTGTATTAATATTCAATCTCAATTTTGATGTCGTTCTTACGATGATTTTTAAATTTAAAACGAGTTACGGATTACGTGCGGGTTTCGGTTTTTTGACGAATTAACGATAGTTGATGAATTTAATCTAATATTAAATTATATCTTAATGCTTTTGAAACGTTGAATATTGTCGTCAATTCGTAAAACTCGCAACACGTAACACGAGACCAAAACCATTACCAATGAAAAATGTATTACCAGTTATGTTTTGCCTTTTAGGCATTAGTTCAGCGTTTGGACAAGTCGAGATTAAAGGATTTGTAGAAGGACAATATTATCAATATAATATATTGACTCAAAATGACTCCTCGTATTTTTCACAAAAGGACAATAGTTTGCAATTAAGACCAAGTTTTGCGATTTCTTTTTATCGAATTGATAGAGCATTTCACGAATTTGCTGTTTCTAATATCAATATTAGCCGTCAATCTACCGACCTTCAAAATAGTTCAAGTCCAACTATTCAAACCAATAATAGTCGTGTAAGAATGAATTTTCGATACAATTATAATTATTGTATTTTAAAAGCATCTAAACGCTGGTTGCCTTATATCGGTGTACAAACAAATCACGAACTTGGAATTAGCAACTCCGAACAAGGTACGAATCAAGCACGCAGTTCGTTTGTTATTAGTCGAGCAGGTTTAGCGGCTGGTGTTCAATATAAAATAAAAGATCGTTTTCGTTTAGAATTGCAAATGCCGTTTAATATCGTGCAGTTTCGGTATCAACGCCAAAATCTTGTCAGTAGTCAAGTTCCTTCTGGTCAAATTTTACAGTATGTAAATATGAATTGGATTCAAAGTCCTGTTGTTGTAATTCCTATTCGACTTGGTGCAGTTGTTCAGATTTAGAATTGTTACAGTCATCAGTTGATTTAAATCAACTGATGACTATTTTTTCATTTCATCCAATTCATTCGAGTGTTCAGTTCAAGTATAAAACACTGATTATCAGTTTATATTTCACACCTTTTATTTTGTTAAAATGTTGGGCAACCAACTGGGCCAGAACCCTTCGGAGCATCAAAAATCCAAGTTTTATATGTCAACCCAATTTCAAAACCGCCATTTGCTTGAGAAGCCACATCTAAAGCCGAAACATTGAAATCATAAGAGATATTAAAACTAATACGATTCAAATCAATTTTCAAAATCGCAATCGCAGCATCTCCTACTCTATACATTCCACCAAAATAGAATGCTGTTTGACCATAATCATCTCCTAATTGTGAGTTGACACCAAACTTCATCAATCCACCAACATTCAATTCTGTATGTGGTCCTTGTTTGATAAAAATTCCTCTTGGCACAAGTGACAAACCATCAGTCAATGCAAACTCAACACCTGCATGACCAACAAACTTCATTAACAGCGGATTTTCCTCACCATCAATCAATGCCATATTTGGGCGATTCATGTGAGAAACAGCAAAACCAGCATAAAAATTTGTCTTTGCACTCGGCAAATAATACCAAGCCAACCCAGCAGACATATCCAAATACATGAAGTTTTCACGAGTTAGATTTTCGCCACTGGCGATATTCGGATTCAATTGTTGACCATCATATTGACTATCAAATAAAAGCTGATTGAAATTCACTGCTTGTTGTGCCAAACCAATTTGAGCACCTGCAGATAGATAATGATCGCCGCCACCAGACAAATCTTTATTATAAGAAGCCGATAAAGCGACTTGTGTATTTCTAAACTCTGCATCACCAGCTTTATCATTATACATCATCAGACCAACACCTACAAAATCATCTCGTAAATAGCCTTTTAAAATTTGTCCATCAACGGCTGCCATCATCGTTTGGTAAGGAACGGTTACACTTTGCCACTGGCTACGATATTGAGCCACAGCACGAATATCTTCCACCATCAAGCCTGTCATTGCAGGATTTAAATACAATGGCGAATTATAAAACATCGAAAAGTGATTGTCTTGTGCTTTCGCACTAATCGCTATTCCGATTATGAATAAGATTGTGAATAAATTTTTCATGGTTATATTTTTACCTCATCCCTAACCCTTCTCCTAAAGGAGAAGGGTTAGGGATGAGGAAATAAACATTATCGTATCAATAATACATTTCCTGTTTTCAAAATTCGGCTTCCGTTTAAAGCACAAGGTGCTTCGACATAATAGACATAAACACCAGTATTGACTTCTTTTCCATTATGCCTTCCGTCCCAACCATCTAAAATATTTTGAGTTTCGAAAACCAATTCGCCTGTTCGACTATACACCTTGAAAGTATAGATAAAATCTAATGTACTTCCTCTGACAAATAATTGATCGTTCAAACCATCATCATTCGGCGAAAATGCATTTGGTACAATCACTAAATCATCCGTACAACTCGAAATAATACTTAACTCAACTGAATCTGTTCCAATACAACCATTCTCTAAATCTGTAATTTGAACGGTATAGACTTGATTTGAAGAAAGTGTTACCAAAGGTGTATTACAATTGACACACGAAATTCCTAAGTTTGGTGACCATATAAATTCTAAATTTGGATTCAACGCATCATCTGCTAATATAATTGGCGTTGGTTGACCTTCAAAAACATTTTGAGAAGGTGTCGGCAAAATCGACGTAACATCTATAACATTTACTGTAACGGTTGCTACATCTGACGGACAACCTGGAATCGTGCCAGTTACGGTATAAACTGTTGATTCTGTTAAAGTAGCCAAAGGACGTTTTTCGGTAGAATCACTCAGTCCTGCTCCTGGTGACCAACTATAATTGGCTGCAAAGCCTTCAACACCTATCTGTGTTGCGTCATTAGCACAAATTGTAAATTCGCCATCTTCTAACTCTGCTCCTTCTACCAAAAAGACTGTTACTGTATCAATAATAATACAGTTTCCATTTTGTACCGAAAGGTAATAGTCTGTCGTAGCTGTTGGTGTAACCGTAGGATTTATAATTGTGTTGTCACTGATTGTATTATCTCCAATCCAGTTAATAATACCTGTACCTAAACCATCTAATTGAACCGTATTTCCTAAACACGTTCCAATATCTTCTCCTGCATTTATTAATTCATTATCAAATACATTTATCGTAATTGTATCTTTTATTTTACAGCCTGTTGTTGTCGTTGTTTCCACAATATAATCCTTTGTTTCTGTTGGAAACACATAAGGATCGGGACAAAATACACAGGAGATATTTTCACTTGGTGAGAATATTGGATTCGTACCGACCGAAGCATTCAATTGTATAGAATCGCCTTCACAAATCATTACATCTTGCCCTAAAATATCTTGATCTTCATTAACCACTGTTACCAAAACAGAATCCGTATCATAACAAGTTGGTGTTGTAAATAACGTAACATAATAAGTCGTAGTCGTCGTTGGTGACGCAAACGGATTATTACAACCTTGATAACAACTCAATCCTGTTTGATTTTGATCCCAACTATATTGTAACACACTTGGAGCTCCTGAAGCAAAAACCTGAATCACGTCACCTTCACAAATCGTCGTATCGGCACTTGTAGTTACTTGTTGAGCAACGGTTTGAATGACAGTCACCGTCACTGTATCACTATCAGAACAACCTTCAGGAGATGTTACAGTTAATATGTAATCGGTTGTTTGTGTTGGCATTGCAATCGGTGTAGCAATCATATCATTATCCAATGTACTACTGTTTGTCCATTGATAAGTACCAACTCCTGAACCATTTAGTAATGCTCCATTTTGTAAACAAACGGTTTTGTCAGAACCAGCATTTGCTGTTGGTGTTAAATTGATTCTAACTTGTGTTGTTGTGGTATCAAAACAACCTGCTAATGTTCCTACAATCAATTGAATATCATAAAACCCTGAGTCTGCATATATAAATGATGTGTTTGGTAAAGTATCTCCAAATCCTTGATAACCAAAATCCCAGTTCCAACTTAGAATACTATCATTTGCAAAAGAATTAATATTAGTAGAAGAACTTTGTAAAGTGACCAGTTCAGGTGTACAACCAACTAATGGAACTGTTCCAAAACTTGCTTGTGGATTGCGTCCAACAACAATGTCTAATGTTGTAAAATTTGCACAATCTGAATTAGCATAATGCAAAGTAACTGGATAAATCCCCGGTGTTGAGAAAAATACAGAAGGCATTGTATCCGCACTATTTGGTACAAAACCATTGAAATCCCAATAGAAAGTATCAATTGGTAAATTAGACATGAAGGTTGGTGTAAACGTTATCGTTGCGGTATCACAAAGAGTAGTATCTGTCGCTGTAATCGTTGCATCCAAGTTATCTACAACTACTGGAGTTGTGGTAGGAATGATTTCCAAACAACCTTGTGTTCCTTCTATTATTAATAAAGGAAAATACGTTCCACCCGAAGTATAAGTATATGGCTGAACATTCGTTGTGTCACTTGATTGATTAATTAGGAAATTACCATCACCAAAATCCCAAATATATCGAGTAGTATTGAAAGCGTTTCCTGTAAAAGTAACTGGTGTATTTGGACATGCATTGAGTGGTGTTGCTGTAAAATCGCCATAAGGACCATCAATAGAAACATAGTTTGGTCGAACCAATGTATTTTGACAACCATTAATATCTGTTACAATAAGTGTTACATCAAATTGTCCAGAATTTACATAAGTATAAGATGGATTTTGATTCGTAGAATTACCAATTCCATCTCCAAAGTCCCAGTACCAACTCACAGCGTTAAATGACGAATCGCTAAAATTTGTAACTAAAATTGGACAAGAAGCACTCAATGAATCACCTGCAAAATCTGCTTGTGGATTAACAACATCTATCAAATCCGGAATACAAAATAAACTATCACAACCAGAAGTATCTGTTACTGTTAAACAAACAGAATATGTTCCTTCTGTTGCATATTGATGTACCGGATTTGAAACTGTTGAAGTATTTCCATCACCAAAATCCCATAAATAACCAGCTATCGGGCGACCATTTCCATCTGATAAATCTGTAAAATTCACATCCTGACCTGCACAAACAAAGGTATCTAAAGTAGTAAAATCAACATTTGGTTGTTTGATTTTCATATAGTTACCACGATTCCTTGTTTTTGTACAACCAAAAGAATTTGTCACTGTCAATTTTGCACCAAACGTATTTTGATAAGTATATACAGTTGATGGGTTTTGAAGTGTTGAAGTTTGACCATTTCCAAAATTCCAAGCCCAACTGGTAATCACACCATCAGATGTTGTGGAAACATCTGTAAATTGTATCGTTTCATCTTGACAAGATTGATTATCTGCACTCATTTCTGGATAGACATCATATACCTTGATGGTATCATTGAATGAGATGGTATCTTGACAACCATTCAAATCTGTTACTATTAATTGATAATCAAAATATGTTCCTGCATCATTAAATTTAATGATAGGATTAGCAATTGTTGGATCCGAAATATTTGCACCTGGTACAATCCAATTGTAGGTACTTCCATCAATTGAGTTATTTGTCACTTGAATATTTAATGGTGCACAACCACTATCGGACGAAAATGTAAAGTTAGAAATCGGATCTGTAATAATAACTGTTTCAGAATAATCATGTACACAACCAGTCGTATCATTAAAAACCGTCAACGTCACTACATAACTGCCTCTATCAGGAAATACAAATATTGGACTCGCAACATTTGAAGTATCATTTGTAGCCGTTGATACTCCAAAATCCCAATGATAACGATGAGCACCAACCGATTGATCAATAAAATTAATCGTATAAGGTGACGAACAATCTCTGACAATCGAAAAATCTGAACGAGCAGGTTGTACTTCGATATAAGTCGTTTTCTCTAACTCATTAGAACAACCATTATGAGTTAATTTCAATTTTACATCATAACTTCCTGTATCAGCATACATATAAGTTGGATTAATTGCAACGGATGTTCCGCCATCACCAAAATCCCAATTATAATTGTCCGTCCATGTACTTGAAAAATTATTAAAGATTACATTTTCATCGACACAAACAATCGTATCACTGGCAGCAAAATTAACAACTGGTGGATTTCCAACTTTTACCACATCATTAATTGTGATATTATCGGTACAACCTTGCGAATTTGTTATGGTCAATGTCATATCATAGACAGCTGTATCCGTCAATGTTACGACAGGGTTTTGCGTTGTATATGTTCCAGAGAATACACCTCCAACTATATTCCAATTATAGTTTGTAATTGGAAAAAGGGAAAAAGATTCATCTGAAAATGTTACGTCTAAAGGTGCACAACCTTTTATAGTATCAACCGAAAAGTCTGCAACTACCGTTTGAACTCTTACTGTATCGGTAACAACTGTTGTCGAACAACCTTGTGCGGATATTGCTGTAAAAGCAACAGGAAAAACACCAAAAGAAGTATAGGTATGCGATGGGTTTTGTTGGGTTGAAGTATTCCCATCACCAAAATCCCATAAATAGGTACTGCCAGGTAAGTTTGATGTACCTGAAAAGGAAACAGTATGAGGAATCGAACAAGCTATATTACTGGAATTAATGGTATAACTTGCTTGAGGAGCATCATTTACTTGAATACAATTTGGAGAGGTTACTGTCGAAGTACAACCGTTCGGTGTTGTTGCCGTAAAACTTACAAAAAAACAACCATCATCTTGGTAAGTATGAACAGGATTTTCTTGTGTTAAGGTATATCCATCGCCCATATCCCATGACCAACCCGAAGTGCTAATAGGTGTTGTATTTGTAAAAGTAACATCAAGTGGTTCGCAGCCCGAGGAAGGAGTATAAGTAAATGACAACGCACTATTTATTCTAATAAAGTTACTTTTTACCCTTGTCTTAGAACAACCAGAAACGGCATCTGTAACCGTCAATTGTACCGTAAAATTTCCTAATGTTGTATAAGTATATGTTGGATTTTGAACGGTTGATGTATTTCCATCTCCAAAATCCCATAAATATGTAAAGTTTGGATTCGCTGTTGTTAAATCCGTAAAAGTAACCGTGAAAGGTGTATCACACCAGATTCTCTGTGATGCTGTAAAATTTACAACTGCAATATCTTGAACCGTAACATGATTCTGTAAAGTAACAACATCCGAACAGCCATTTATATCTGTTACGGCAAGTGTTACATCATAAGTCCCTGCACCGGCATACAGGTTATTAACGGAAGTTCCTGATGCCGAATTTCCATCACCAAATGCCCATTGAATATTGGAAATTGCTCCTGAGCCAACGACTGAATTATCCGTCAACTGAACGGCTAAAGGAGAACAACCCGTAGTCGGTGTTGCGGTAAGTTGTGCTTGTGGTGAATCAAACAAACTAATATAGTTTGTCTTACATTCTGTGTCTGTATTACCTTGATCATCTGTTACCGTCAAACAAATGGTATAGTTTCCACCAACGGTATACGCTTTACCTGGGTTCTGTGTGGTTGAGTTTGTTCCACCTAATTGCCAATCCCACGACACAATATTGCCGGCCGAAGAAGTTGATAAATCAGTAAACTGAACAAATGCTGGTGCACAACCCGAAGTTGGTGTTGCAGAAAAATCTGCGTCGACTTGACCAAAAGTTGATGATATAAACAGAAAGGAAAATACAAGCGTTTGCCAAAAATACTTTGTAAATGTTTGCATATTAATTGTTTTGATGCTTAGCTTCTATCTTTTGTAATTAATTTAGATTTTGTGCAATTTTACACAAAAATACATTTTAAGATAAATAAATCCGAAAGAGTCCATTGTTACGAACTTTTAAGAATAAGGTTCTACTATCTATAAATTTTGGTTCAACAATATTGCCAATAAACGTCAAAAAAATACATAGTAAATTTATATCATTTATAAATCATCTATTTTCAATATGTTGGTTTTGATTGATTATTTTAAAGAGAAAATTAGAAAAGTGTTCAGTTTTTGTTTAGGATTCTTTAACGATTCTAATTAGGACTTTAGTTTGTAAACTACATTTTCATTTTTGTCTAATTGATATTTTAATAAATATACAATTTGACACCTACATCATCGTTAAGTAACCAATTATACTTATTAAATGTATAAATCAACATTTTCATAATTAAAAAATTGAAACTTATCCTGAGTATTTGGGACTTATTGATTTATAATAGTTTTACATTCAGAAAATCACAAAACATTCACAAACGAATTAATAACAATCTATGAATAAATTAAAAAATTTCTTGGTTTGTTTTTGTGTTCTACTAATTAGTTTAACACAAGCAGAAGCACAAAATTATGCTGAAATATTTTCAGAAACAGATTTAGAAACAATTAAAAATTACGAAGATAGTGTAGATGTACTTTCGGGTTTGATGCTACATGATACAATTGCCGAATCTCGTTTTATTTCATGTAAATACATGATTAAACACTTGGTGAAAGCTTTAAAGATTGACAACTCTTTCCAATATAAATTTCCTCAATTCGAGCGAATATCTGTTCAATATCCAGAAGATAGTTCGTTCCGTATTTTTACTTGGCAATTGTATGTCAGTGCCGAGGAATATCGTTATTTCGGTGCGATTCAGATAAATTCTGAAGCACTACAATTGATTCCATTATCTGATAGATCCGTAGCGATTCCGAGTCCACAAAAAACATTAACGACAAGTGATAAATGGTTTGGAGCAATTTACTATAATATTCAACAAGTTGATTCTAAGGAGTTTGGACGTTATTATTTGTTGTATGGCTATGATGCAAATAGTTTCTATGTTCGTCGAAAACTGATTGATGTTTTACAAATCAAAGAAGGAGAAGCTTATTTTGGTTTGCCAGTTTTTAAAATTCCACCAGATATTTTGGAAGAAAAAAAGAAAATTGCAGAATATAACACAACTGTTCCAGTCGGAAATCGTGTTCAAGTAAGTGACGCAGAAATTTTAGCAAAGAAAGGTGAAGGTGAAGTTGTCAGTCGTTTTATGGTAACATACAGTGCGGAGGCTTCTGCAATTTTGAATTATGACAAGGAATATAATTTAATCTTGTTAGATAATATGATTGAAGCTGGCGGAAATTATCCAGGACAAGGTCGAGCTTATGTACCAGATGGCAGCTATCGAGGTTTCAAATTACAAGAAGATGGCACTTGGCTACAAATCGAAAAAGTATTCAACGATTCGCAAGAAACTGCACCTCGTCCTGTACCTTTAGATAGAGCCAATCGTCTGGGTAGAAACTAAATGAAGTGAATAATAATTCATGTTGTGGGTTATGAGTTTCGTGATACGAGTTGATACTCGAATAGTTCATCATTTCGACTAAATCATGATTTCAAATAAAAACAAGGTTAATTCGAGTGTTATTTGAACTCATCCCAAGTCCTCAGGATAACCCGCAACTTGAATTAATTATAAGGTTTTTTCTATAATTTACGTTTCGCTGAAACGTAAATTAGAAATCACAATTGCTAAATTTTGCTTCGCAAAATGCTTTTTTCACGCAAATTCACGCAGATTTTCTAATAATTAGTAGAAAAAATAGTTCATTGATAATTTTTGCCAAAAGCAAAAATTATTGTTTTAAGTAGCGGCTGTCTTTAGCGGCCGTAAACAATTTCAAACAAAGACAGCAGCTAAAGACAGCCGCTACTGGCAAAAATTGTCAAACAATCAAAAAAAATGATTTTGTTAATGAAAAATCTGCATGAATCTACGAAATCTGCGTGAGATGATTGTTTTGCAAGGCAAAACATAATAATTTTCGTTTTTAAATTTAATATCAGCGAAACATGAATATAAGTATTGAGTTCAAACTTTATGCTTCACTAACAACAACAACAAGAAAATATAATACGCTATTCCGATAGCACTTCCGATGGTTGTTTCTACCATAAACGACAAAAACATAATGATATAAAAGGCTAAAATTAGTTCGTCTTTAAAGTTATAATTATGAAAAAATGGAAGAAAAAAAGCAAGGAGAAATCCAATCGTTCCAATAATTCCTATTGCTGCATAGAAAAATATAAATTGATTGTGTGGTCGTTTGACAATAAGTTCTGGATATTTTTTGGCATAAAATTGACTAATTTCCTTATTCAAATTTCCAATTCCTACACCAAACCAAGGACTTTGATTTCCAACTTGAAAACCTGCTTCATACGAAATCATACGTTCGCCATCAGAGAAGTTTTTAACGTTGCCATTTTGCATATTTTGAAAATCATAAATGGCATAAGCAATACGATTTTTGAAACTCGGTACAAGTTGATAAGCTAAAAATGGTGCTGCCATTATCATCAAAACAACGCTTCCACCTAAAATATATCTTTTTGTTTTAAATATATATTGCAAACTCAAACAGAACAATGTCAAGTACATTACTGCTATTCCACTTCGCACAGTTAGTATGTGAATAAATATAAATAAAAAACCAGTCAAACTCAGTATTAACCAACGTTCCCAAGTATACCTATAGACTACTTTTTTTACAAATAACCACATTCCTACAGTAATGGTAAAGGCAATTAATAAACTAAATCGAATGTGATGAATTGGCGTGGGAATTGGTCGTCCGTATCCTAATTCTTTGTTATAAAAAGCATAATCGGAAAGGTAATTTGCTAATGTTCCGAAGGAAGCGATAGAAATGGCAATTAGTAAAAAATATAATACTAATTGATATTGTCGTTCGGATAGTTTTGGCAAACTCGAAAACGCAAATGGTACAATCAAAAATGGCAGTGCAACTCGAACTCTATCCCAATAAAAAGGGGTTAACTCAGAATAAATTCCACTGTAAGCAATGATAACAAAAATACTTGTTACAGCGACATACGATTTATTGCTAATGAAATTTTGCCATTTCGTTTTGAAATCTTTATTAAAAAAGCCATCATAAACCGCTAACGCAAAAAATGATACTAACGAAATTGTTAGTAAAGCTGGTGACGACGACAAAAATGAAATGATAAAAGCGATGCAAAGTATAAAAAATATTTTTTGCAAATCAAGTATTTTTTTGGTTCTTCTTATTTAACAAAAATCAAAAAATCAATTTACGGTCGAAAGTTCTGTGATATAAAAAACTCTATCAAACCTTATTTTTGCTAAATTATTCTAAGAATCTTTTTTTGATATAATAATTACTTTCAAAAGTAATCATTTTTAATATGTCATCATACTGATAGCTCGGAATAATAGAGAAAATTGGATTTATCATATTATCATTTTCTCATTCTCTACACTTCTATATAGCCACGATTTTCGGCTTCAATCGGAAAATGTAATCCACATTCTACTTTTCCTTTTCCTGACCAACGTCCTGAACGATCTTCGCCTTTAATCGTACAATGTGTGCAACCGACCGAGGCGTAACCTTGTGTTAATAACGGATGTTCAGGTAAGTTGTATTTTTCTTTACAAGCTGCTAACTCCTCTTCCGTAACATCAATCAATGGATAAAATTTTAATATTTCTCCTTGTTGTTCAAAGATATTTAAGTTTTTACGAGTTTTAGACTGAACAGCCATTAAACCCGAAATCCAAACCTTATAATCTCGTTTGATAACTTCCAGTGGTTCGACCTTATTTACTTGACAACATAAGTTAGGATCATCTTTCCATAATTCATTTTCTAAGCTATATTTATGTAAATATTCGTCAGGATCAACGGTTTCTATATTTAAATTATAACAAGCCTTGAGTTCTGATTTGTAATCCAATGTTTCACGAAAGTGATAACCTGTATCAATAAAGTGTATTTTTTGAGTAGGTCGAAGTTTATGGATTAAAAAAATCAAAAAAACGGCACTTGTACCAAAAGAGGATGTATATAAAACATCCGATTCATCAAAGATATCGTATAACTTTGTAATACGTTCTTCAAACGGAATCGAATTGAATTGTTTGTTTAAGGATGAAATTTCTAATAACATATTGTAATTTGTATTAATTAGAAAATATTATTTGTTATCAATTAACTAAGATTAATAAAACATTCGTATTAATATGATAAATTAACAAACTAATTTTTACAAATATATTAAACAACATGAAGAAAGCTAACCTTTTGATAAATTTGAATAAAAACAAAAAATGATGCTGATTTTTTAATCAACATCATTTTTATAATATTCACGCTATTTTATCAACTATTTTATCAACTATTTAATCCGAGTTACGGGTTATCTCAAGAACTCGGAACGAGTTCAAGTAACACTCCCCGAATTAGCCTTATTTTCATTTTAAATTATGACTTATTCAAGTGCTGGATTATTCGAGTATCAACTCCTATCACGAAACTTGTAACCCGCAAGTTGAATTATTTATCTATTTATTAATAATTGGCAAACCGTGTGTTATTTGTCCCACAAAATCATCGGGAAACTCTTCTATATCTGAAAAACCCAATTCAATATCTCGTCCATCGTGCGGAATATAATCTGTTTTAAAAATATAATCCCAAATACTTAACGTAATCCCGAAATTAATTCCATTCGGATGTGATTCTGGCATTTCTTTGGCATGATGCCAAATGTGCATTTGTGGATTATTGAACAAATATTTTAAAGGTCCTAAATTAACTTTGATATTAGAATGATTGAAATGTCCCCAAGCCAATGTAAAAATATGAATGATGAAAAAATCGTATAACCCAATTCCTAATAATGCTAACGGCAAGTATTCAATCGCCCGATAAACAACGGTTTCCATCCAATGATAACGCAAATGTGCTGCAAATCCCATTTCTTTAACGGAATGATGAACTTTGTGAAATTCCCACAACTTTGGTACTTTGTGTAACAAGCGATGTGTCCACCATTGTGTAAAATCTCGAACCAAAAATCCAATCAATAGAATCGACCAATAAGGAAAAGTATTTAGCGGATTCGATTTTTGTATATCAACTCCTGTTAAAGCAATGATTCCATCATTCAACGCATGTACCACAACTTTGGAGTAAGCATTGTAAATAATTAACCAAAACAAGAAAAAGTTAAAAAACATATAGAAGAAATCTAACCAAAAATCTTTTCTAAATTTTGGTTGATTTTTTCGCCAAGGTCTTGCTATTTCTAAACTAAAGAAAAATAATGATACTAAAATTAGCCAATAAAAATAATTTTGATACCAAGGTTTGTAGTCATAACCAAAGGTGATTTCTTGCCACAAAAAATTGGCATAACCTGTATATCCATTTATAAAATCGTTTAAATATTCCATGTGTTGTTCTCTTATTTTTGCCTATCGAAAAAAATATACGTCCATAAATAATAATGCAAAATTCAGCTATTTTGTTAATTTTGAGCGTAACTATTATCACAATTCGTCAAAAAACATACAATTAAGAAAATGCAAAAATTTCCTTCAAAAGTTGACCAATGGTCAGAAGTTTTTTTATGGTTGCTAATTTCTGCACCTGTTTGGGTTTTCATTGCTAATTCGTATTTAAAAGGCAGTTTTGGATACTTACAATGGATACTTTTACCGACTTCACTCTTTTTAGTTTGGATTCGTTTCAGAACGGTTTATATTATTGACGGACAACAATTGATATATCAATCTGGGCCAATTCGAGGTAGCCGAAATATTATGGATATTCACAAAATACATCGAACGACAAATGATCCGTTCAATTCTGGAAACTTATCCAGTGATAAAATTAGTATTCGAGCAAAACGCCACGGTAGTTTGAATATTTCGCCCGAAAATAAAAACGAATTTATTGAAGCATTATTAGCCATTAATCCGAATATTGAAGTCGTGGATTAGAAATGTATATTTTGAATAAATTGATAATGTAGTTCTCCGTTATAACTAAAGTGAAGAGTAAACAATAACTTCGACAGTAATCAATTATCTTTTTCGCTCATTTTAAACTAAACTGAACAAAAAATCCTAATCCATTCTTTGTCAAGTTTATTATTAACTCTTCACAAAGATGATTATTCATCTAAATATTGGCTTTTTATATAAAAGCTATACACGATTTCATTCACTTGATTTATAAATAATAACTGCTTATCTGTGATTTGAATTTTCTCCGCTTTTATGTTTGGCTTTTCGTTATTGTATCTTAAATTTATAAAATCTTGATTTTTATGATAAATTCCACCGTAACATTTTTCATAAAAAAAACTGGAAGAACAATATTCAAATGTATTGTCATCATAAAATTCAATTTCTGTTGATACTTTTCAAAATCTGTCGTTAGTTCGTTAAACTCGCAACCCGTAACTCGTTTTATCATACATGAAGTTAAAAATGCTGTAGAACGTATCAATACACAAAATTAAAAGTAATCTTATCACATTTTTTCAAGTCCGAGTTCAGCACAACCCATTCTTTAGGTTTATCCTTTCCTTCAATCGCAATCGTAGCCGTTGTATAACCTAACATACCTTGACTATGAGCATACAAGACTAAATTATTTACGTTACGAGGATTAATATCTAAGGTAAAGTATTGACGTTCTTTAGTTAATGAAAACTCTTTTAAAATACATTCTCCGTTATAGTACAAAGAGACAGTGTCGCCATCAGTATTTTGACCATCCCAAATTGCTATTTCAATAGTCATTTCTTTTACATCTATTTCCAGACCTTCTTTGATAAGTCGATTACCTAAGAAGTTGATATTGCTTTTTTCTTTACCATATTCTTTAGGTAACGTTGCGAGTTGAGTTTTTGGTTTATTTCTTGATTTTCTTACTTTTTCAGATCCTTTAGTCGTTAATTCTTCTTTATTTGTTCCACCATTTGAAGCGATAGCTGTATTGTTAAATCCTTTACGTTTGCGTTCTTTCTTTGCTTTCGGTTCTTTTTTTACTTTTGGATTTGGTGTTTTTTCGGGTTTTGCAGCTTCAATTTCATCAATCGTTCCTACTTCCTCAATAGTTTTCTCTACAAAACCTTTTAAAGGCGGATTTGCAGCCATCGGTTGTTCTAAAGGAGTATTGTTGATTCTAAATAAGCCACTTCCTCCCGTTCCTATCCATACTTGATTATCATTATCAATCTCGATACAAAGTGCCATTGTACTACTAAAACCTGTATTATAATCAAAGACAGAAAATACACCAGATTGAGTATCGTATTTTAACACATTATTGGTAGCAACCCAGAGGTTATTACGAAAGTCGAATTTTAAATCTCGAATCGGTTGACCGCTATAATTTAAAGGCATTGCGACTGCTCGCCACTTTTGATCCTCTCCATATTGTTGAATCGTTCGTTCGACTGCTGCCCACATATTATTACCATTTCGTGCCATTGCAGAAACTTGTTTGTCCTCTTGCAACGTTTCCCATTTTTTACCATCAAATATCGAAATTCCTCTATCGGTCGCTATCCAAAGTCGCCCTTTTTCATCAACTTCCAAATCCATAATTTGATTACTAACCAACTTTGAGTTTTCACGACGATAATGAGGCATTTCCTTCATTTGTTTGAGCGAAAGCATATATAAACCATCATTTGTACCTATCCAAACTTTATTATCTTCTACCAACATTGCTGTAATGATATTATTATTATTAATACCTGTCGAATATGTTTCGCCATTTTTTACAGAAGCAATTTGATTTGAATATAAACCCGCCCAGACTCTATCATCTTCATCTAATCCGATTTTATGAACAGCCTGCTGACTAACTTGATTCGCATCGACATTGAATCCTCGTAATCTATATAATCCTTGCTCCGTAGCAATCAAGAGGTTGTTGTTTTTTTCTAATAAAATATCGTTAATCGGAGTATTAGAAATACCAATAAAATGATTCGCCAAGTTGTCTTGTCCTGACATAATGAAAGAACAAAAAAGAAATATGATAAATAGATGTAATGTTTTCATGATGACTTTCTGTTATTTTAGTGATTAATAAAATTACCTAAATGATAATCTTAATTAGATGGATTTTAAGTAAAAGCTGTTAGATAATTATCAATTGTAATTGAATTTTAAAAATATGTAAATTATTGCGTATTAAATAAATACATATTTAATAAGATTTTTGTAAAAAGCCTAATGTCTAATATCTATTAGCCTAAAGTCCAACAAATTAGATGGATTTTAAATGACCTTTAGCAATAATCTTCTCCAAATATTTGACTTCATAAAAGTATTCTTCATCATTTAATCTTAAGCCTCTATCGGTCGGAATTGTAAAATCACCTTCAAAGAAGTTGACATTATTTTCACTACTGGTACGACTCAAAGGAAAAGGAACATCTCGAACCACCATTTTTTTGTCTCTATCATACAATAAGAAATAGACAATAATTTTATCATTTGAGGATTGACCTTGAGTCTGATAACAAGCCTCAATCGTCATATTTTGAATATCACGAGGTTTTGGAGCATTACCTTGATCTAATACAACCGTTAACTTATCAGCAGAGAAAGGAATCTTATATATACCAGTTAATCTTGCACATTGACCTGCAACCGTAGCGGTCATTTTATCAATGGCATTTTTCTGATTTTCAATTCGGATTTCTTGATATTTTTGAATAGTATCTGCTGCAATAGCCGCTTCTTCCAAAAGTTTATTAGCATTAGAAAGTAACTGATTATCTAAAGCCAAACGCTGATTTTCTGTTTTTAATTTCTCCGTTGTTGCCTTTGATTCAGCAATTGTTTGTTTCAATATTTCATTATTTAACAATAAGGATTTTCTTTCTTGTTTAAGCAATTCAATATCAGCATCCGTTTTTAACTCCTTGGATAACAACAAGTTAATCTTCCGCTTTAGTGCAGCGTTTTCTTGAGTTAATCGAGTAATCTCGTTATTCGCATTGACTAATTGTTCTTTATAATCTAATAATAAACTTTCTAAGTGTTCATTACGATCTGCTAATTCGTCCGCAGTGATTTTCTGCCCCAATACGTTGAAAGAAAGCATTAGAAGCAACGATATGATTAGTAATAATTGTTTCATTTTTATCAATTTTTGCTTAGTTATAATTATTGATATAATTACCTGGGGAGTTTAAATATTTCTTTATTCCAAAAAACTTTTTACTGTTTCTGAATTGATTAAGGAATCAACTTTAATTTGACTGAACGTTAATTGTTCTTTAAGATTTTCGGCAGGTATTTTATGTTTTTTATAGGCTACCAATAATGAATCTAAAACATAATATTCATTAGACACAAGAAACTGTACTCGTGTAATAGGAATACGTTTACGAGCCAATTGAAAAGTATCTTTTTTAGCAAAATTATTGTCTGCAATCTGATTATTCAAATCACTCTTAATTGGTATAATTACCGTCTCTATTAAAGAATCAATAGTTTCTTGATATGCTAAAACATCGGATTCTATCGTGTCTGAATGATCCGCACAACTTGGTAATAGCGTAATTAAAAATAAACCAATAACGACAATTAGTATTTCTTTGATGTCACAAAAATCAACCATATTTTTTTCATAAATTATCAATTACAAATCAATATTTAAAATACATTAAATAAATTTAAATAATCATTTAAGTATTGATTCGTAAGGAGATTTACAACTAAGTATCTAACCATTGAGTATTTTCTATAATTAGACAGTTATTCTTTTAGATGAAGTTAATTTAGATATTTAACCTAACAATAAAAAATTCCTATAAACTATAATGCTTGTGTTCTTAGTGAAGGCTGCTTACAAAGTTACATAATTTTTTATATATATTATAAAAATATAATATATGTTTATAAGCTGTATAGAATTAAAATATAATTATTTTGTAAGTATATTTTGTAACAATAAAAATTGAATTATAATGTGTTTCATGGAAACTCATTTTATCATAAGTAGATTTTTTTATCAATTTGGGAATAAAATGAATATTCGATATTCTGTGACTGTAATTATTTTTTAATTAGACAAAAAATCATTCCAAAGTTTGTTGAGATATAATAAGAACAAATGTGTAAATATTTTATATATAAAGCATTGAAAAACGCCTGTTCTCAAAATAAGCAAGTTAAAAAAATCGCATAAGTGTATTCAAATTTTATCAAATTCTAAAAAAATATATAACTTTATAATTAACTCCAAAAAATATACTAAAAGTCGGTATTTATTTTGTGCCAACTAAATTAGATAAAGCTAACTACTTATGAAATATTTAATGACTACTCTAATTTTACTTTCTTGCCAATATATCTTTGCACAAGTTGATTGGAAGCCTAATCAATATCATGGTGTACCTTCTGCTGAAAAGAAAGTAATTTTTTTTGATGACTTTAGCAATGAAAATGAATCATGGAAAAAAAGTGATTTTGAAAAAACAACAACAATAATTGAGGATGGTGAATGCAAACTATCAGCATCCAGAGAAGAACAAATCATCTGGCAAGACTTAGTTATGGATAAAGATGGCTATGATTTTGAAGTCAATCTATCATCAACGAAAGGAAAAGAGAAAGAACCTCTCAAAATCATGTTGAAAGGATCTAAGACTGAAATGATAACATTCGACTTGTATCCTGAGGGAAACTTCTCCATTAATTTGTTGAAAAATGGTGCAACAACAACGATTAAAAACAAACGTCCTTCTGTTCATATAAAAAATGATGTAAATAAAGTTTTAGTTCGAGAGGTCAATAGTGTATTGTATTTTTTCATAAATGAAAATTTTGTTACATCTATTTCAACTCCTTCTATCAACGGCTATCGTTTTGGGATAATAGTTGCTCCTAAAAATCCGATTACCATTAATTATGTCATCATGAGCGATTTAGTAAAATCAAGAAGAAATGCAGACTATACAGAAAAAAATGGTGAAATTCTTGACAAGGAAGAAAGAAGTAGATACAAAATGAATTAAGTGTTGCTACCTTATTTTTAGGACGGGACACAATGAATACAAAAAAGGGAAGGTTCAAAATTTTGAACCTTCCCTTTTAATTTAAACTGAAAAAGAATCTTATTTTCCTTTCTTCTTCATGCTAATCGCACCAATATTGAAATTAATGCCAAATGTAGTTGTACCAAACCAATCATTGGTATCTGAATTTCCTCTATTTTGACCTGTCTTTTTATTCGTACCTCTTGTAGATAAATCAAGAGCACGTTGTCCTTTCTCTGAACGTAACTGGTCTAAGTCTGGATAAACAGTACTCACATCATCCAAATAATCTGTAAATGTGTAACGATTATTTAGAATTGTCCACTCAAAAGAAATAAAATCATTAATAGCTAATTTTGTTCCTAAAGACATAGGAATAGCTAAAGCAACTTTACTATAAGGTGCATCATATCCTGTTATTCCTTGACCTTCTGTTCCTATACTTTGTAAGTCAATATAAGCACTTCTTTTGTAGTAAGTTGTTGGTGTAAAATGAAAAACAGAAATACCTGTCGCAGCATACATAGAGAATTTTCCTTGTTCTCCAATTTTTACATTAAGAAAGCTATACTCTGGCATTAGTGAAAACTCATTAATGAATGTGTTCACACTTAAATTACGAGCACGACTTGTTTTTGCATCATAAGCATCTGTACCGATGATTTGTGCATAATTAAAAGACGCTTGCACAGAAAGGTTTGATTTAAAATGATATCTTGCTTGTAGTCCAAATGACTCTTTAGCATTGTGAATACTCCTTGCATTATTAGCAGAAATATCACCAAAATAAAAAGCTCCACCTGCTTTAATTCCTAATTCAAGTTGAGCAAATGATGGAATCGCAATAAACAAACCAAATAAAAGTAGAATGTAATTTTTCATAAATAAAAAACTGATTTAAGGGATTACTAGTTAATATTACACCTCAAATATATATGATTTATTTTAATATTACAAATATTTCAATATGTTTTGTGTTAAAACATTATAATTAATACAATATATAATTGTTTACAAAACAATATAAATAACAAAGGTGAAAATCAATTAAGACTTTCACCTTTATAAATATATAATTTATATATATAATTTTAACAATATTCAAAATTTAATATTGTGTAAATCCTTTTGATAATACATTGTTTTCTTTGTCAGCGACAACCATATAGCCTTCCGCAGTAATAAAAATCCGAATACCGTCTGATGAAAAAAAGTTACTATGCTGTCTATCACTTTCAAAAATGATTGGCAGTTTCAAATTCTCGTCAATTACAAAATGCCGATTTGTAGCAGCAATCAAATCCTTGAACGCACAACCTTTACAATATCCTAATATCGCAATACGCTGTTCATTACATTCATTATACGTAATATAAAAATCGGAATCCTCTAATTTTAACTTAGGTAACATTTCTTTATACTGTTGCATTCCTCGTAATAATTCTCTAATAATTGATTCTCCTCCTTGAATATCATATATAATCGGTTCAAGTTTACTTATTTTTTTATTAACATAATTACTATGTATTTTGTCGCCATCGAATATAACTGGTAATCGATTTATTCTATCTAAGATTAAAAACCGATTTGAGGCTCTTATCATTTTCTCTATTTCGCAATCATCACACTGATGTAGCGTAACGATTTGCTCATTGTCACATTCACTGAATGTGACATAAAAATCACGTTTTTCTAAATTTTCATTTTCGAGTAATTGATCATCTAACTCTTTCACTAATCGGTTGACTGTGGCTTTACCTTTATATAAGGTGTAATTAATCGCTGCTTTTCGCACCTCATCACTCTTGAAGCTCAAGGTAGAAAATGCTAAAATTAATATATAAAATAAGGCAGTTGGTAATTGGTAATTGATTTTCATATAGCTGTTTGTTGAATTTGTAATTTTTTGTTAGTCTGAAAGATATAAATTAAAATAGGTAGGTTGAATTTTGTAGCAAGTTATTTATTAACGTTCTTTTTTGCAAGTACATTGCTTAATCTTTTTGAAGAATTTTTTAGTTATATTACAATAATGCTTATTGATGACGTAAATTATTAATTATGACACACATATTATATATTAAATATATTATAAAATACAATGTTTTGTTTAAAAAAAGATTTATAACAATTAATTCATGATGAACAAGACAAGTTAAACTACTATTGTTGATAGTTGTTAAATAAACTATTAATTTTGTTGTGCTTCTTCTGAAATTTGATTTTAGACATTAGACGACTATTAGTTTTATTGACGTTATTACTAAAATAAATCTAACATCCAAAATCCAATTATGTAAGAGACTTATAAAAAAATGCTATCAATATAATTTCACAATAAAAAACTAAACATTTACATGAATAATATATCAGTAATCGGAGCGGGAACAATGGGTAATGGTATTGCTCACGTCTTTGCGATGAATGGCTACGACGTAAATTTGATTGATATTTCGGCAACTGCTCTTGAAAAAGCTTTAGCGACAATCGGTAAGAACCTTGATCGAATGGTGAAAAAAGAAAAAATCACCGATGCAGATAAAATCGCAACATTAAATCGTTTAACTACTTTTACAGATGTTGCAGAAGGTATTGCAAATGCAGAATTGGTGGTAGAAGCAGCGACCGAAAATATTGATTTAAAATTAAAAATTTTTAAACAATTAGATGAAGTCGCTCCAGCTAATACAATCTTAGCAACGAATACTTCTTCTATTTCTATTACAAAAATTGCAGCAGTAACCAGTCGACCTGATAAAGTGATTGGTATGCACTTTATGAACCCTGTTCCTGTCATGAAACTGGTCGAGGTCATTAGAGGTTATGCGACTTCTGATGAAGTAACGGAACTAATCATGAATCTTTCAAAAGATTTACATAAAGTACCAGTAGAAGTAAATGATTACCCAGGTTTTGTTGCTAATCGTGTGTTGATGCCAATGATTAATGAAGCGATTTACACATTGTTTGAGGGTGTCGCAGGAGTTGAGGAGATTGATACCGTGATGAAATTAGGAATGGGACATCCGATGGGTCCGTTACAATTAGCGGATTTTATTGGTTTGGATGTTTGTTTAGCCATTTTAGAAGTGATGTATAATGGTTTCCGTCGGCCACATCATGCACCTTGTCCATTATTAGTAAATATGGTAACTGCTGGAAAATTAGGAAGAAAATCAGGAGAAGGATTTTATAAATATACAAAAGGTTCAAAAGATCTTGTAGTTGCCGGTACTTTCAAAAAATAGTGATTAACGAACGGTTTTAGAAAAAAATAAAAAACATTTCTGCCACTGATTCCTGTAATTAGTGGCAAATAATTAAAAAAATAAATTATCTCAAGTGATTGCCCCGTAATTCTTTATTCAATTTTCTCTAAACACATTACGAACTAAACACTAAAACCCTATCTTTGCAAAAAATTAAGGAAAATAGTAGATAAATGATTGATATACAATTATTAAAAAAAATAAGTGAAACGCCAGGAGCTCCTGGATACGAACAACGAATCAGAGCTTTTGTAATGGAACAAGTCGCTCCTTTCGTTGATGAGATGTACACCGATGCGATGGGTAATGTCATCACGGTAAAGAAAGGAACTGGAGATAAGAAAGTAATGATTGCTGCTCACTTAGATGAGATTGGTTTTATTACAAAATATATTGATGACGATGGATTTGTTCGTTTTCATACGTTAGGCGGATTTGATCCAAAAACCTTGACGGCTCAACGAGTCATCATTCATGGAGAAAAAGATATAATGGGTGTAATGGGTTGTAAACCGATTCACTTGATGTCTGCCGAAGAACGTAATAAAGGCATGAAGATAACGGACTACTTCATTGATACAGGAATGTCAAAGGAAGAAGTCGAAAAATATGTTTCTATTGGTGATTCGATTACTCGGGAACGAGAATTGATTCAAATGGGCGAATGTGTAAATGGTAAATCTTTAGACAATAGGGTTTCCGTTTATATTTTGTTAGAAATGTTGCGAGAACTAAAAGACACGGAAGTTCCTTATGATATTTATGGTGTATTTTCGGTACAAGAAGAAGTCGGAATTCGAGGTGCAGAAGTCGCTGCACACCAAATCAATCCTGACTTTGGTTTTGGTTTAGATGTGACGATTGCTTTTGATATTCCTGGTTCGTCAGGACATGAAAAAGTCACTTCTTTAGGAAAAGGAACAGCTATTAAAATCATGGATTCTTCTACGATTTGTGATTATCGAATGGTACGTTTCTTAAAGAAAACAGCGAATGCTCATAATATAAAATGGCAACCAGAAATCTTAACTGGTGGCGGAACTGATACGGCAGGAATCCAACGCAAAGGTCAAAACGGCTCAATTGCTGGTGCTTTATCTATTCCGACTCGACACATTCATCAGTCAATTGAAATGTCGCATATTGCTGATATTAGAGCAACGATTGATTTATTAACAAAAGCAGTTTTAGAAATTAATACCTACGACTGGAGTTTTCGATAAAAAAAAAATAAAAAGTAGTAGGTAATAGGTAATAAACTACTGAAACAACTAAAACTACCAAACTACTAAAACTAAATAAAATGTTTCCAAAAATAGGTGAATATTGTGTGTTAGATGTGGTGAAAGAAGTATCTTTTGGTTACTATTTAGATGGTGGCCCTTTCGGAGAAATCTTGCTGCCACAGAATGAAGTCATGGAATCAGTCGAAGTGACGGTTGATGAGGAAATTGAGGTTTTTATTTATAATGACAATGAAAATCGAATCATTGCGACAACTCGTAAGCCATTGGCGAAAGTCGGTGATTTTGCGAATTTGCAATGTAAAGATGTAAATGAATATGGTGCATTTTTAGATTGGGGTTTGATGAAACAATTGTTTGTTCCGTTTCGAGAACAACTAAAACGAATGGAAGTTGGTCGTCATTATTTAGTCTATGTTTATGTTGATGAAGAAACCGAACGTTTGGCGGCTTCTGCTCGTATCAATCGCTATATCGGTAAAGAACCAATCTATACAAAAAAAGGGGAAGAGGTTGATTTAACGGTTGTTAAACGTACTGATTTAGGGTATAAAGTGATTGTAAATAACAAAGCTTGGGGGTTAGTTTTCAGAAGTGATGCCTACAAGGTTTTGAATATGGGACAAAAGCTAAAAGGCTATATTAAATCTATTCGTGAAGATGGAAAAATTGATATTTCTTTACGAAAAAAAGGGATTGATGGCTTAAATGATGCTGCTGAAATCATTCTATCTAAATTACAAAAATCTGAAGATGGACGACTATATTTAACCGACAATAGTAAACCTGATAAAATCCGTCAAATGATGAACATGAGTAAAAAAATGTTCAAACGTGGTGTCGGAATTTTGTATAAAAAGAATGTGATTGACTTGAAAAGAGAGTTTATTGAGTTGGTTGATAAGGAAAAATAGTGTTTTAGAGCAAATTATAGATAATTGTTTTTATTTATAATTTGCTCTTTATAATAGACTTTATTCTAAAATGGTTTTCGATTTTATAACAATCTTTTTTTGAAATTACCCAACCAACGGCTCAACCAAAACCATCACAACATGAGCAAAAATATGAGCGACAAAAGCAGCTTCCAAACCTTTTTTCCAATATAACCAACCGAAAATAAGTCCGCCAATCGTATTTCCAATCAAAATATAAGTTAATAATTCAGTTGATGGATTTTCGACGGCTTGAAAAGCAATCGGAAAGTGTCCGAGTGCAAAAACAACGGCAGCAATAGCGATTCCGAGCCAATAAACAATTGGTTTTAATTCTTTAAATATTTTGGAAAACAACCAAACGATAAACGACATAAAACCAAATCGCATCATAATTTCTTCCGTCAATCCGCCATATAAAAACCTTGCAGCTAAAGATAATTCCATAGATTCGCCTAATTCTTGAAATTCTGCTGGTAACATCGGTGTAAAAATAAGGCTGACAATCATAATCAACACACCAGATAAAACACCTCCAATTACACCAAATTTGAATATTTCAGTAACACTAATTTCGTGATTTTGTAGACCAATTGCACGTTCGATTATCGGAACTTTCAAACCTGCTTTGTCATAGAATATTGTACCAACAACAACCATAATTAATACCAAAATCGTTGGATTCAATAATAAAACAAATTTGATTTGTTCTGGTGTAAATTGTTGTTCTAATATTGCTTTGGCTTCTTCTGGAATCGGCATTTCCATTGTTAACATTGACGCAACACCTGCCAATCCGATAAGAAAAAGGATAAATCCTAAGAGTATTTTTTTATTCATGGTTTTATTGATTAGTTTATTTTTATTCATGTTTCGCTGATATTAAACTTAAAAATATTACGTTTTGCCTTGCAAAACAATCATCTCACGCAGATTTCGCAGATTCACGCAGATTTTTCATTAATAAAATCATTTTTTTATCAAAAAAAATCTGCGTGAATCTGCGTGAA